>NZ_JACBXB010000685.1 GCF_013870575.1 Pseudonocardia pini | reverse complement strand
TCGAGCTGCGGGTCCCCGACCGGCGGGGACGGGTCGAGTCCCTGACCGTCGCCGACGGCACCCTCGACCTACTCGGCGGGGGCTCGGCCCCGGGGATCCTCGAGGACCCGGACGAGCACCTGGTCCCGGCGGCGTGCGCGGCCTGACCCGGTGTCGTGGTGCTCAGCGCAGGAGCAGCACCCGCAGCCGCCGGGCGGCGAAGGTGACCCCGAGCAGGGCCATGACCACGAAGTACGCGAGGTGCCCCAGCATGCCCAGGTGCACCGCACCGGTGGTGAGGCCCCGCATCAGCTCGACGGCGTGGAAGAGCGGCAGGCACTCGACCACGATCTGCAGCGCCCGCGGGTACACGCTGAGCGGGTAGAACGTGGTGCCGAACAGGAACATCGGCAGGACCGCGAGGGTGACCAGGTCGAAGTCCTGCCAGGACCGCATGTACGAGGTCGCCGCCATCCCCACCGCCGCGAACGCGAAGGCCACCAGCAGCGCGACGGGCAGCGCGAGCAGCGCCCAGGGCGAGGTGATCAGCCCGGCGACGGCCATGACGGTGAGGAACCCGCTCGCGTACAGCCCGCCGCGCAGCAGCGCCCACCCGATCTCGCCCAGCGCGATGTCCAGCGGGCCGAGCGGGGTGGCCAGCAGCGCCTCGTACAGCCGCGAGTCGCGGAGCTTGAAGAAGACGTTGAAGGTCGCGTCGAACACCGCACCGTTCATCGCCGAGGCGGCCAGCAGCCCGGGCGCGATGAACGCCGCGTAGGTGAGCGGGCGCCCGTCCGGACCCGGCAGCGTGCCGACGAGGGCACCGAGCCCGGTGCCCATCGCCAGCAGGTAGAACACCGGCTCGGCGAAACCCGACAGGATCGCGGGCCAGGTCCGCCGCGAGGCCGTGGCCGAGCGCAGCAGCAGCATCCGGGACCGCCCGGCGTAGCTGCCCGCGGGCAGTAGCCACTCCCAGGGGCGGGGCGCGAGCGCGGTCACCGGCCGAGCCTTCGCACGAACAGCCGCACCGACAGCGCGATCCCCACGCCGAGCAGCACCAGCAGGTACGCGACGTGCCCGAGCACGGCCCCCGCCCCTGCCGGGCCCACCCCCGCGGCCCAGCGGGCCAGCTCGGTGCCGTGCCACAGCGGCGAGACCCAGGCCAGCGGCTGCACCCACGCGGGCAGGTTGGCGATGGGGAAGAACGTGCCGGAGAACAGCGTCATGGGCAGCACGACGAACCGGAACAGGGCGTTGAACGCCGCGCCCTCGTCCTGCCTGCTCGCCGAGAACGCCATGACCAGAGCCGCCACGGCGGCGCCGGTGAGCACCGCGGCGACCAGCGAGCCCAGCACGCCGACCGACCGCACCCCACCGAACAGCGCGATCACCAGCAGCGACACCGCGCCGGTGAGCACCGACTTCACCGCCACGAACGCCAGCTGCCCGAGTGCCACCTGCCCGCCGCCGATCGGCGTGGCGGTGGTGGCCTCGTAGGTGCGCCGCCACTTGAACCCGGCGAGGACCGGGTAGCTCATCTCGAACGCCCCGGTCTGCACCGCGGACATCGCCAGCAGCGCGGGCGCGAGCCACACCAGGTACTCCGCGCCCCCGGTGACCGCGGCCGCACGGGAACCGACGAGGCTGCCGAAGCCCAGCCCGAAGGCCAGCAGGAACAGCAGCGGCTGCAGCACCGACGAGATCGCGGTGGCCCGCCAGTTCCGCCGGTACCAGCGCAGGTGGTTCTCCAGCACGAGCCCCACGCCGTGCACCCACCCGGGGGCGTAGGCGGTCTCCGGAGCCATCAGTCCACCAGCGTCCGCCCGGTGAGCCGGAGGAACACGTCCTCCAGCGACGAGCGCCGCACCAGCGCCGACAGCGGCCGCACCCCGGCGGCGTGGATGGCGGTCTGCGCGCGGTCGCCGTCCGCCACGTAGAGCAGCGCCCGGTCCGGCAGCAGCTCGACGCGCTCGGCGTGCGGCTCCAGCTCCCACACCGGCGGCGGTAGGTCGGAGGGGAACCGCAGCTCCAGGACCTCCCGGGTGGACCAGCGCTCGATCAGCTCGGCGGGCGAACCCTCCGCCACGATCACCCCACCGTCCATGACGACGAGCCGGTCGCACAGCTGCTCGGCCTCGTCCATGTAGTGCGTGGTGATGATCTGGGTGACGCCCTCGCCCTTGAGCCGGTACAGCCGCTCCCACAGCAGGTGGCGGGCCTGCGGGTCCAGCCCGGTCGTCGGCTCGTCGAGCAGGAGGAGCTCCGGCTCGTTGACCAGCGCGCGGGCGATCGTGAGCCGCCGCTTCATGCCGCCGGACAACGCGTCCACCTTGTCGCCGGCGCGCTCCGTGAGCTGCGCGAAGTCCAGCAGCTCGGTGGCCTTGGTCCGCACGTGCCGCCGGGACAGCCCGAAGTACCGGCCGTACATCTCCAGGTTCTCGCGCACGGACAGCTCGGCATCGAGGTTGTCCAGCTGCGGGACGACGCCGAGCCGGGCCCGGATCCGCGGGCCC
The DNA here is from genome assembly GCF_013870575.1 of Pseudonocardia pini. GTDB lineage: Bacteria > Actinomycetota > Actinomycetes > Mycobacteriales > Pseudonocardiaceae > Pseudonocardia > Pseudonocardia pini. Next base: position 557 of record NZ_JACBXB010000685.1, on the reverse strand, counting down.
TCCCGGTCCGGGTCCCCACCCAGGACGACCAGCTCGCCGGCGGACCGGGGCGAGACGCAGGCGATCATCCGCATGGTCGACGACTTGCCCGCCCCGTTCGGCCCCAGGAAGCCGAAGACCTCGCCGGGGGCGACCTCGACGTCGATCCCCCGCACGGCCTCGAACGCGCCGAAGCTCTTGCGGAGCCCGCGCGCCCGGACCAGTCCCTCCCCCATGACGGGCACGCTATCCGGACACCCCGACAGTTTCTCGTCGACCGCGGGATCCGCCCTCAGCACGGGAACGCGCTCAGACCGGGCTCAGAGGTCGAGCTGGAACCAGTGCTCGTCGCGGACGTCTCCCGGGCCCAGGCGCAACGCCCGCGGGAACACCCCGACCTCGGCCCAGCCCTGGTGGGAGTAGAACGCCGGGAGCCCCGTGCCGCCGCGGGCGGAGAGCAGGAGCTGGTCGAAGCCCAGCTCACGGGCGTGGTCGGTGGCCGCGGCCAGCAGCCGCCCACCCCAACCCCGACCCTGTTGCCCCGGGTGGACCATCAGCCGCAGCACGGTGGCGCGGTG
>NZ_JACBXB010000684.1 GCF_013870575.1 Pseudonocardia pini | reverse complement strand
GGACGGACTCCTTCTCCGGCGCGGGCTTCTCGGCCGCCTGGGCCTGCGGGGCGGGCTCCTTCTCCGGCTCCGGCTGCTCCGGGGCCTTCTCGGGGGCCTTCTCGCGGGCCTTCTCCTCGGCCTTCGGCGCGGGCTCCGGCTCGGACTCGGCGGACGCGGCGTCCGCGTCCCCGATGAGGGCGAGCTGCCCGCCGACCTCGACGGTGTCGTCCTCGCCGACGCTCAGCTCCAGCACGGTGCCCGCGACCGGCGACGGGATCTCGGTGTCGACCTTGTCCGTGGAGACCTCGAGCAGCGGCTCGTCGACCTCGACGGTGTCGCCGACCTGCTTGAGCCAGCGGGTCACGACGCCCTCGGTCACCGACTCGCCCAGCTCCGGCATGGTGACCGGGGTGCCGCTGTCGGTGGGCTTCCCGGTGGCCGCCTTGGGCTTCTCGGCGGGCTCCTCGGCCGCGGCGGGCTCCTCCTCGGCCTTCGCGGGCTCCGGCTCCGGCTCGGGGGCGGGCTCGGGCTCGGCCTCGGCGTCGGGGGTGGCGGAGCCCTCGTCCGCGGCGCCGTCGCCGATCACCGCGAGCTCGCCGCCGACCTCGACGGTCTCGTCCTCGCCCGCGACGATCTTCTGCAGGGTACCTGCCACGGGGGACGGGATCTCGGTGTCGACCTTGTCGGTCGAGACCTCGAGCAGCGGCTCGTCGACCTCGACGGTGTCGCCCTCGGCCTTGAGCCAGCGGGTGACGGTGCCTTCGGTGACGCTCTCACCGAGGGCGGGCATCTGGACGGAGAAGGCCATGTCTGCTCGGATCCTCTTTCGACGTACGGTTCGCCCGCGGATGTCTCAGCCGTGGGTGTGCAGGGGTTTGCCCGCCAGGGCGAGGTGCGCTTCACCGAGCGCCTCGTTCTGGGTGGGGTGGGCGTGGACGAGCGGGGCCACGTCACCGGGCTCCGCCTCCCAGTTGTAGACGAGCTGGGCCTCGCCGATGAGTTCGCCGACGCGGGCGCCGACCAGGTGGAGGCCGACCACGGGGCCGTCCTTGGCGCGGACGAGCTTGATCGCGCCGGAGGTCTGCAGGATCTGGGACTTGCCGTTGCCGCCGAGGTCGTAGACGACGGTCTCGATCTCCCCGTGCCGCTCCTTGGCCTGTGCCTCGGTGAGCCCGACGGAGGCGACCTCCGGCTCGCAGTAGGTGACCCGCGGGATCCCCGCCTCGTCGATCACCCGCGGCTCGAGCCCGGCGATGTCCTCGGCCACGAAGATGCCCTGCGCGAACCCGCGGTGCGCCAGCTGCAGGCCGGGGACGATGTCGCCGACGGCGTACACGCCGTCGAGGTTGGTGCGCAGCCGATCGTCGGTGGTGACGAAGCCGCGCTCCATGGCCAGCCCGGCCTCGGAGTACCCGTGGCCGGTGGTGTTCGGGCCGCGCCCGACGGCGACGAGCAGCAGGTCCGCCTCGAGCTCCTCACCGGACTCCAACGACACGGTCACGGAGTCGTTGGCCTGCTTCGCGCCGGTGAACCGGACGCCGGTCTTGGCGGTGATCTTCCGACGACGGAAGGCGCGTTCGAGCAGCTTGGAGGCGAACTCGTCCTCGCCTGCGACCAGCCGCGGCAGCGCCTCGACGACGGTGACCTCGGACCCGAACGACCGGTACACGCTCGCGAACTCGACGCCGATCACACCGCCGCCGAGGATGACGACCTTGCGGGGCACGGTGTCCCAGGTCAGCGCCTGGTCGGAGGTGATGATCCGGCCGCCGATCTCGAGGCCGGGCAGGGTCTTGGCGTACGAGCCGGTGGCCAGCACGACGTTGCGGCCCGTGTAGGTGGTCCCGTCGACCTCCACCGACCTGGGGCCGACGAACGTCCCGGTACCTTCGACGAGGTCGATCTTGCGGGACTTGACCAGGCCCTGGAGGCCTTTGTAGAGCCGGGAGACGACACCGTCCTTGTAGGAGTGCACCCCCGGCATGTCGATCCCGATGAGCTGCGACAGGACGCCGACCGCGGCGCCGTCGCGGGCGGTGTCGGCGACCTCGGCCGCGTGCAGCAGCGCCTTGGTGGGGATGCAGCCGCGGTGCAGGCAGGTGCCACCGAGCTTGTCCTTCTCGACCAGGACCACGGACATGCCCAGCTCCGCGGCGCGCAGGGCGCAGGCGTAGCCACCGGAACCACCGCCCAGGATCACCAGATCGGCAGCCTGTTCGGGCACGGCCCGGCCTCCCTCTCACCTGTTCGGTCGCACGGTCGGCCCCATCTTGTCACCCGGGCCGGGCGGCTGCCGGTGCAGGTCGGGAGAAATTCGGACACCTCGTGCGTTGGAGGGGGCGGAACCACGCGGAGCGGAGGGCGACATGGGGCTGTTCGGTCGGAGGAAGGGCGGTGTCCGACGGGGCGCGGACTCGGCCGACGCCGAGCACCTGCGGTCCTGGGCGGCCGTGCGGGAGGGCGTCGAGGGGTTCGTCGAGCCGCGCACGACCGTCACCGAGACCACCATGCTGCTCGTGGCGAAGGACGGCGAGTGGACGCGGCGGCGGATCTCGGGCCCGGACGGTGCGCGCAAGCTCGCCCGGTCGCTCAAGATCCCGGTGTACGACGTCCAGCTCGTCGGCTACCCCCAACGCATGCGAGACCACGACGCACGGCAGAAGATCATGCGGCGGCGTGAGGAGCAGCGTCGGCTGGAGGGATAGCGGCGGCCCAGCCCGCGTCGAACGTGACGTACCGGTGGCCGTGGTCCGCGCCGGCGTCCTGCGCGATCAGCAACGCCGCCGTGACCTGCCAGAACGCGACCGGGTCGGTCAGCAGCGACCGCGGTGACCAGCGGACGACGGGATCGTCTGCGTTGCGGAGCTCGGTGCAGCCGGGGGCGTGCTCGCCCACCGAGTCGGGGCGGCCCGCGAGCAGGCAGCCGTCGACCAGCGGCGCGAGGGGCAGGGCCGCGGTGGCGCCGAGGCTCTCCCCGAACAGCAGCAGGCGCGGCCCGTCGGCGGGCAGGGCGGCCCGCAGCGCGCTGACGACGGCGGCCGCGGACCGTGCCGCGGCGTCCCCGCCTACGAC
>NZ_JACBXB010000683.1 GCF_013870575.1 Pseudonocardia pini | reverse complement strand
CGGTGGCGGGCACGACGGCGGTACAGGACAAGCGGGCCCGCGTCGCCGTCGCCGCGGTGTTCCTCACCAACGGGGCGGTGTTCGCGAACCTGCTGCCGCGCTACCCGGAGATCAAGGACTCGCTGGGGCTGAGCAACGCGGCGCTCGGGGCCGCGATCGCCGCGTTCCCGCTCGGTGCGCTCCTGGCCGGTCTGACGGCGTCGGCGCTGGTCGGGCGGTTCCGCTCGTCCCGGGTGGCGAGCTTCGGCATGGTCGCCGTCGCGATCGGGATCCTGCTGGCCGGGCTCGCGCCGAACGTCGTGCTGCTCGCCGCGGCGCTGTTCCTGGCCGGGGCGTGCGACGCGGTGGTCGACGTCGCGCAGAACGCGCACGCCCTGCGCGTCCAACGCCGGTACGGCCGCTCGATCCTCAACTCGTTCCACGCCACGTGGAGCGCGGGATCGGTGCTCGGCGGGCTGATGGGCTCGGCCGCGGCGGGGCTCGCGCTGCCCCTGCCGATCCATCTCGGCGGGTCCGCGGTGCTGTTCATCGCCGTCGCGCTCGGCGCCTACCGGTTCCTGCTGCCGGGGCCGGAGGACTCCGAACGCGAGCCGGTCGCCACGCCGTTCCGCGTCCGGTCCCGGGCGGGTGGGAAGGCGCTGCTGGTCCTGCTGGTGCTGGGTGTGATCGCCTCGGCCGGAGCGCTGATCGAGGACTCCGGCGCCTCGTGGGGCGCGGTGTACCTGTCCGACAGCCTGGGCGCGGCGGCGGCCGTCGCCGGGCTCGGGTTCGTGGCGCTGCAGGCCCTCGAGTTCCTGGGCCGGGTGATCGGCGACCGGGTGGTCGACCGGTTCGGGCAGCGCGCCACGGCCCGCGGCGGAGCCGTGATCGTGGTGGTGGGGATGGGCCTGGCGCTGGCCTTCCCCTCGATCCCGCTCACGATCGTCGGGTTCGGGCTCGCCGGGTTCGGGGTGGCCACGCTCATCCCGGCCGCCATGCACGCCGCCGACGAGCTGCCCGGCCTCCCGGCGGGCGCGGGCCTGACCGTGGTCAGCTGGCTGCTGCGGATCGGGTTCCTGGTGTCGCCCCCGGTGGTCGGGCTGGTCGCGGACCTGACGAGCCTGCGCGTCGGGCTGCTGGTCGTCCCCCTGGCCGGCCTGGTGGTGATCGCGGGTGCGGGCGCCCTCCCCCGCCGCCGCCCCTGACCCGCGAGTCCCCCACTCTCGACGCGCGAGTCGGACACCACCGACGCGCGAGTCGGACCTCGGCCCGCGTCCGGGACCGACCCCGCCGCCACGATCGGCCGCCGCAGGTCCGCCCGCCGAGCCCGAGCGTCGACATCGGCGTGTGACAGCCTGGAGGACATGAGCACGTCCCACCGCATCGCCCTGATCCCCGGAGACGGCATCGGGCAGGAGGTGATCCCGCCCGCCACCGCGGTGCTCGACGCCGTCGGGCGGCGGCACGGGATCTCCTTCGGCTACGACTCCTTCGACTGGTCGTGCGAGCGGTACGCGACCGAGGGCGCGATGATGCCCGCCGACGGGCTCGCGCAGATCCAGGGGCACGACGCGATCCTGCTCGGCGCCGTCGGCTGGCCCGGTGTGCCGGACCACGTCTCGCTGTGGGGGCTGTTGATCCCCATCCGGCGGGCGTTCGCCCAGTACGTGAACCTCCGCCCCATCGCCGTGTTCGACGGCGTCCGGTCCCCCCTCGCCGAGGCCGCGGGGGTGGACTTCGTGGTCGTCCGGGAGAACTCGGAGGGCGAGTACTCCGAGATCGGCGGGCGGATGAACCGCGGGCTGCCCTCCGAGCTCGCGGTGCAGGAGGCCGTCTTCACCCGCGCGGGTGTGTCCCGGATCGCCGACTACGCGTTCGCCCTCGCCGAGACCCGCCGCAAGCACGTCACGTCCGCGACCAAGTCCAACGGCATCGTGCACACCATGCCGTTCTGGGACGAGGTCGTGGCCGAGCGCGCGGCCGCCCACCCCGGCGTCGAGCTCCGGACCGAGCACATCGACGCGCTGGCCGCGAAGCTGGTCCTGCAGCCGGGGAGCTTCGACGTGATCGTGGCGTCGAACCTGTTCGGGGACATCCTCTCCGACCTGGCCGCGGCCGTCGCCGGGTCGATCGGGATCGCCCCGTCCGGCAACCTGAACCCCGAGCGCGAGCACCCGTCGATGTTCGAGCCCGTGCACGGCTCCGCGCCGGACATCGCCGGCAAGGACCTCGCGAACCCGTTGGGCGCCATCTGGTCCGCCGCGATGATGCTCGAGCACCTGGGCCACCCGGAGGCCGCGGCGGAGATCACCCGGGCCATGCGCAGCCAACTGGCGGAGGGCAGCCGCACGAGGGACCTGGGCGGCACGGCGGGGACCGAGCGCTTCACCACCGAGCTCCTCGCCCGCCTCCCCTGACCGCATTATGGAGCCACAACTGTCGTTCCAGGGCCCGAGAACGACAGTTGTGGCTCCATAATGCGTTGAGCTGAACTCGGGTCGAGGTTGCAGACTGCTCTCGTGGCCTCTGTTCGTGACGACCTGTTCGGGCGGTCCCGGCGGTCGGTGACCGTCGGGATCCTGCTGCTGATCAGCCTCATCGCCTTCGAGCAGATGGGCGTCGGCACCGCGATGCCCGCGGTCGTCGCCGAGCTCGCACGGGTGGAGGACTACGCCTGGCCCTTCGTCGCCTTCATCGCGACGACGGTCGTCGGCACCGTCCTCGGCGGCCGGTGGTGCGACGCCCGGGGTCCCCGGCTCGTGCTGCTCGTCGCCCCGGCCGTGTTCGGGCTCGGGCTGCTGGTGGCGGGCACGGCAGGCACGTTCCCGCAGCTCCTCGCGGGCCGGCTGCTGCAGGGTCTCGGGGCGGGCGCCCAGGGCGTCGCGGTCTACGTGCTGATCGCCCAGGTCTACGCGGAGCGGTCCCGGCCCGCGGTGTTCGGCCTGGTGTCGTCCGCGTGGGTGGTGCCGTCGCTGGTCGGGCCGCCGGTGGCGGGGGTGCTCACCGAACGGCTGTCCTGGCACTGGGTGTTCCTGGGGCTGCTGCCGCTGGTCGCGCTCTACCGCGAGGACGAGGTGAACC
>NZ_JACBXB010000682.1 GCF_013870575.1 Pseudonocardia pini | reverse complement strand
TCGGGATCCGATGCTCGTCATCTGTGTGTCCTCCTCTGGCGCGCGCGTCCGGCCGTTGCCGGTGTCGCGTCGCGGGTTCTCTTCTCGGGGGTGGGCTCGGGGTGGGTCAGGGGGTCGCGGGCCGCCTCGGGCGCCGGGGCAGGCGGACCACCCCGACCGCGGCGACGAGGCAGAAGCCGAGGACCCACCAGAACGAGTCGGCGAAGGCGGCCGCCAGGTCGGGCCCGCGGGCGTCGAGGCGGTTCTGCAGGATGACCGCGAGGACCGCCGTGCCCAGTGAGCCGCCGATCGTGTTCAGCAGGTTGAGCGCCGTCGACGCCCGGGGCACCTCGGCGCGGTCGATCGTGCTGTAGACGATCGTCATCACCGGGGCGCCGATCATGGCGATCCCCAGGCCCCGGACGAACAGCGAGGCCGCGAGCAGCGCGTCCGGCGGTGGCGTCTGGACCTGCGTCAGCACGATGGAGCCCAGCGCGATCAGCCCGACCCCGGTGATCACGATCGCGCGCGGCGCCACCCGGTCGATGATCCGGCTGACCGTCAGCGACGCGAGGATCGCGCCGATGCCCTGGGGGACCATCAGCAGGGCGGCGCCCCACGGGGTGAGGCCGCGCGCCGTCTGCAGGTAGAGGGGCAGCAGGAACAGGGTGCCGACCACCGAGGCGCCGAGGATGACCAGCGCCAGCGCGGCGGCCCCCAGCGGGGGCCGGGTGAACATCCGGGGGTCCAGCAGCGGGGCGTGGTGGCGCAGCCCGTGCACGACGAACCCGACCAGCATCCCGGCTCCGACGACGATCGCCCCGATGCTCAGCGCCGGGGTCGTCGACGTCTCGATGTGCGCGAGGCCGGTGAGGCCGAACATCAGGAACGCGAGCCCGGGGGACAGCAGCGCGGCGCCGACGACGTCGAACGGCACGTCCGAGCCCGCCGGGGCGTCCCGGTCGACGAACCGGGTCGCGAGCACGACCGCGACGAGGCCGATCGGCAGGTTGACGTAGAACAGCCACGGCCACGGGGCCGCGGCCAGGATCCCGCCCGCCGCCACCGGTCCGAGCAGCGGCGTGAGCAACGGGACCATGCCGACGATGCTGATGATGCGCCCGATCCGGCTGGGCCCCGCCGCCCGGGCGAGCAGGGTCTGGCCGGTGGGGGGCAGCAGGCCGCCGCCGAGCCCCTGGATCACCCGGAAGACGATCATGCTCTCGACCGACCAGGACAGCGCGCACAGCAGGGAGCCCGCCAGGAAGACGACGATCGCGCCCATCCAGGTGCGGCGCCCGCCGATCCGGTCGACCAGCCAGCCGGAGGCGGGGACGACCGCCACCACGGCGAGCAGGTAGGCCGTGGTCACCCACTGGATCTCGGTGACCGAGGCGTTCAGGTCCTGCGCCATCGTGTCGATCCCGACCGTCACGATGGTGGCGTCCAGGGACGACATGAACGTCCCGAGCACGAGGATGAACGCGGTGCGCACCAGCGGCGCGTCGATCCGGGACTCTGTGGTGTTCACGAACGGGCCAGCCTCTCCAGCACATCGCCGGGTCGATCGGTGAAGGTGTCCGCCTGCGCGAGCGCCTCGAGGGCGCGCTCGAGATCGGTGGCGATCGCGGCGGCGGTGGCGGTGTCCAGGAGCCCCGCGCGGTGCGTCAGCACGACGATCCAGGCTCCCGACTCCGGGATGACGGTGACGGTGAGCGGGTAGTGGGTCGTGCCGGTGCCCCGCACCCCGACGACCCGCAGCCCCGGTGCCGGGGCCTGCAGCGTGCTGGGGTCGGACGGGTAGTTCTCGAACACCACCAGGCTGTCGACGAGTGGCTCGCGCCCGACGAGCCGCTCCAGGGCGGGCAGCCCGACGTGCTGGTGCGGGGCCAGGGCGAACTGCCGGGACTGCAGGTCGACCAGGGCCGCGGCGAGCGTGCCCCCGCCCGACACACCGGTGCCGTCGAGCCGGACCCGGACGGGCACGGTGCCCGCGAGCAGACCGAGGATCTCCTCGACCCCGTCGACCTCGGGCGGCCGCCCGGACACCATCGCGCCGAAGCAGACGTCCCGCTGCGCGGACCGGGCCGCCAGGACCAGCGCCCAGGCCCCCTGCAACGCGGAGTTGGGGGTCAGGCCGTGGGCGGCCGCCGCGGCGGTGATCGCCGCGACCCGCTCCGGCTGCACGTGCAGGACCGTCGGGGGCGGGGCCGATCCGGTGTCCTCGGCGGTCGCGGTGTCGGGATCGGGAAGGTGCAGGCCGGTCCGGGGACCGATCCCGTCCAGCTCCGCCGCCCACGCCGCGAGGTCCGCGGTGTCGTCGCGGGCGGCACGCCACTCGAGGTAGCGGGTGAACGGGACGGGCTCGGCGGCCCTGGCGGTGTCGCCCCCGGTCCGGGCCGCGTACCCGGCGAAGACCTCGGCGAGCATCCGGGGTGCCGACCAGCCGTCGGAGATCACGTGATGGCTGGTCAGCACCAGGGTGGCCTCGGGAGAGCCGTCCTCGGTCGTGCGCCGCACCACGGTGAGCCGCAGCAGCGGCCCCGTGGCGAGGTCGAACGGTTCGGCGAGGTCGGCGGCCACGACGGCGTCGACCTCCTCGGTCGTGGTCACCGTGACCTCGCGGCACCGCGGCCGGGCGTCGGCGAGGACGACCCCGACGTCGAGGTCGGCGGGGAACACCGCCCCCAGGTTGGGGTGCCGCGCCACCAGGTCGTCGGCCGCGGCGTGGATCGCCGCGACGTCGAGGGGACCGATGAGCGTGAACGCCGCCTGCACCACGTACGGGGCGGCCGCGCCCGAGTGGGCGCGGGAACGCCGCAGCATCACCTCCTGCTGGGGGGTGATCGGCTGCACGTCGGCCACCCGGGCCGGGGCGTAGCGCGCCGTGAGCCCGGCGAGCGCCGCTCGGTCGAGACCGGAGAGCGGCACGTCCGACGGGGTCAGGCCGACACCCGCGCGCACCAGGGGATCCGTCGCCAGCTCGACGAGCGCCTCCCGCATCCGGGCGGCGATCGCCTCGGGCTCCCGGTCGGGGAAGGCCGCGGCGGGCCAGGTGAACCGGATCCCCAGCTCCGTGCCCCCGCCGGTCGCTC
>NZ_JACBXB010000681.1 GCF_013870575.1 Pseudonocardia pini | reverse complement strand
TGCTCCTCCTGGCGGTAGGCGTCGACGAGGGCCGCGGAGCTGCCGTCGTTGGTGCGCCAGACGAAACCCGCCGCGTCGAGCAGGCCCGCGTCGTGCACGCCCGCGAACCGGGTCCGGGAGGTCTCGCGCAACGCGTCCCACAGGATGCGGCAGCCGAGCCGGTACGAGTGCAGCACCGACTCCAGCGGCACGCCCTGGCGCGCGCGGGACCGGCCGGTCTCCCGGGTCGTGTCGCCCGGGTCGACCCCCTCCGGCACGGTGTCCGCCAGCACCTCGATGCCACGCAGCAGGTTCGTGCGGCAGGCCTCGCGCAGCTCGTCGACGAGATCGAGCTCGGCGTAGGAGCGCTCCTGCCGGAGCACGCGGATGGCGAGCCGGTCGGTCAGCGCGTCGAGCTGCTCGAACAGGGCGTGGCCGAGGACGCGCAAGGCCTCGTCCGCGGCCGCCCCCAACGCCCGGCGGCCGCTCGCGGGGCGCTCCTCACCGACCGGAAGCACGCAGAGACTGTGCAACAGGTCACAACGGATCGTCCACCCGTTCGGGCGTTCCGCCCAGTTCTCGGACGCTTTTCCTGGGCGCCCCGCCCATGGTGGTCGCTGGTCGCAGCGCCCAACCTCTTGGTGACGCCGCTCACAACCCACCCCGACTTCGACGACGCAGCCAGGGAGGCCAGCACAGTGAGGTCCGCACAAGAGGTCCGACCGCTGAGGTCGACACGGTGACGTCCGCGCCGACCGACACCGCCCTGTTCGCGGTCGACGACGTCTCCGTCCGGTTCGGCGGGGTGGTCGCCCTCGAGGACGTCTCCCTGGCCGTCGCGCCGCACTCCGTGCACGGCGTGATCGGCCCGAACGGCGCGGGCAAGACCACGCTGTTCAACGTCTGCTGCGGTTTCGTCCAACCGGACCAGGGCGTGCTGCGGCTGCGCGGCTCCGCGATCCGCGACCTGCGGCCGCACCGGCTCGCGGGCCTGGGCATCGCACGCACGCTGCAGGGGGTGGGCCTGTTCCGCGGCCTGACGGTGGCGGAGAACGTGATGGTCGGCGCCGACCGGCACCACCGGGCGGGCTTCCTGGCCGGGCTGTTCGCCCTGCGCCGCTCGGCCCGGGACGAGCGAGCCCTGCACGAGCGGGCGATGACGGCGTTGGCCGAGCTCGGGGCGGAGCGCTACGCGGACCGGCTCCCCGGCAGCCTGCCGTACCCGGTGCAGAAGCGGGTCGCGCTGGCCAGAGCGCTGGTCGCCGAGCCGGAGCTGCTGTTGCTCGACGAGCCGGCGAGCGGCCTGGGCGCCGACGAGATGGCCGAGCTCAGCACCCTGCTCCGCGGGCTCGCCGAGCGGATGGCCGTGGTGCTGGTGGAGCACCACATGGACCTCGTGATGGAGGTCTGCGACCGGATCACCGTCCTGGACTTCGGCCGCGTCGTGGCGGACGGCTCCCCCGACGTCGTCCGGGACGATCCGGCCGTCGTGTCCGCGTACCTCGGGGAGGAGGCGTGAGCGGACCGTCGACGTCGAGCGCCCCCGCGACCACCGCCGCGTTGCGGGTCGTGGGCCTCTCCGCCGGGTACGGCCCGGTCACCGCGCTGTCCGAGGTCGACGTCGAGGCCGGGCCGGGCCGGATCACCGCGGTGCTCGGCGCGAACGGCGCGGGCAAGACCACGCTGCTGCGCACGGTCTCCGGCCTGGTCCGCCCCTGGGCGGGCACCGTGCACCTCGGCGACGAGGAGCTCACCGGGGCCCCGGCGGAGCGGATCGCCAGGGCGGGCATCGCGCACGTCCCCGAGGGGCGGGGCGTGATCACCGAGCTGACGGTCGAGGAGAACCTCCGGCTCGGCGCGCTGCTCGGGAAGGCCCGCGGGGGGCGTGGCCACTCCCTCGACGCGGTCTACGAGCTCTTCCCGCCGCTCGCCGAGCGCCGCAGGCGAGACGCCCACACGCTCTCCGGCGGCGAGCGCCAGATGCTGGTCATCGGCCGGGCGCTCGCCTGCGCCCCGGACGTGCTGCTGCTCGACGAGCCCTCGCTCGGCCTCGCCCCGCGGGTCGTCGCGCAGATCTTCGGCCTGCTCCGCGACCTCGTCGCCGAGACCGGGCTCGCCGTGCTGCTCGTGGAGCAGAACGCCCGCAGCGCCCTGTCCGTGGCCGACGTCGGGGTGGTGCTCAACCTGGGCCGCGTCGTCGCGCGGGCCCCCGCCGCCGAGCTCGCCGCGGACGCCGAGCTCCGACACGCCTACCTGGGATTCTGATGCAGCAGTTCGTGAACACGCTCCTCGCCGGGCTCGGCCAGGGCACCGTGTACGCCGCGTTCGCCCTGGCCCTGGTGCTGATCTGGCGCTCCACGCGGGTGGTCAACTTCGCGCAGGGCGCCATGGCCGCCTTCACCACCTACCTCGCCCTGCTGGTCATCGAGTCGACCGGCAGCTGGTGGCTCGGGCTGCTCACCGCACTCGTCTCCGGTCTCGCGCTCGGCGCCGCGATCGAGCGGGGCATCGTCCGGCGGGTCGGCCCGCACAACGAGCTCGGCGCGGTGATCGTCACCCTCGGCCTGTTCGTGGCGCTGCAGGCGCTGGCCGCGATCCTCTTCGGCGCCCAGTTCCGGTCCTTCCCCGCCCCGGCGGGCCTGGAGGGCTTCCGGTTCGGCGACACCACGATCGCGCTCACGCCGTCGATGCTGGTCACGGTCGGTGCGGTCGCGGTGGTCCTGCTCGGCCTGGTCGCGTTGTTCCGGCTCACCGACCTCGGCCTGCGGATGCGGGCCGCCGCGTTCGACGGCGAGGTGGCCCGGCTGCTGGGCGTGCCCGTCGGGCGGATGCTCACCCTCGGGTGGGCGCTCGCGGCGCTGGTCGGTTCGCTGGCCGGGGTGCTGATCGCGGGCGGCAGCCTGGTCTATCCGGCCTACATGGACACCGTGATCGTGTACGGGTTCGTGGCGGCGGTGCTGGGCGGGCTGGACTCCCCCGGCGGCGCCGTCGTCGGCGGGCTGACGATCGGGGTCGCGCTCGCCTTCGTGTCCGGGTACGTGGGCAGCGAGCTGGTCCCGCTGGCCGCGCTGGCCGCGCTCGTCGCGGTGCTGCTGGTCC
>NZ_JACBXB010000680.1 GCF_013870575.1 Pseudonocardia pini | reverse complement strand
GGTCGCGGCCGTGCGGAGCGCGCTCCCGTCGGCCACCCTCGTCGGGTCCGGCACGGACCTGACCGTCTACAAGGGAACCGGACACCCCCGCGCGCTCGCCGCGACCTACGACCTGGCGAACGCGCAGGGCTGGCAGGGCCTCGCCCACACCCGGATGGCGACGGAGTCCGCCGTGACGCCGCAGGGCTGCCACCCGTTCTCCGTCGGCCCGGACCAGTGCCTGGTGCACAACGGGTCCTTCGCCAACCACGCCACCATCCGCCGCGAGCTCGTCGCGGCCGGGCACGTGTTCGACTCGGAGAACGACTCCGAGGTCGGCGCCCGGTTCGTCGCCGACCGGCTCGCCGCCGGGGAGGACCTGGACAAGGCCCTGCGGCTGCTGTGCGAGCGCTTCGACGGCTTCTACACCCTGCTCGTCACCAGCGCGGACGGGTTCGCCGTCGTCCGGGACGCGATCGCCTGCAAGCCCGCGATCATCGCCGAGACCGACCGTTGGGTCGCGATGGCGAGCGAGTTCCGGGCGCTGGCCGACCTGCCCGGGATCGAGGACGCCCGGCTCTACGAGCCGGAGCCCGAGCGGGTCTACGCCTGGACCCGGGACGGGGTGGCCCTGTGACCGCCCTCGACGCGCCCGTCGTGTTCGACCTCGCCTCGACCTCCGTCCGTGCGCTGAACGCCGAGCTGCACGACCCGACCGCGAAGCACTACGAGGTCCGCAGTCCCCAGGGGGCGCACGCGATCGCCGCGGGCGTCGACGCGGAGCTCACCGTCGACGTCCGCGGGCACGTCGGCTACTACTGCGCCGGGATGAACGACGGCGCCGCGATCACCGTGCACGGCAACGCCGGCACCGGTCTCGCGGAGAACATGATGTCCGGCACCGTGCGCGTCACCGGGGACGCCTCGCAGTCCACGGGCGCCACCGCGCACGGCGGGCTGCTGGTGGTCGAGGGCTCGGCGTCGATGCGGTGCGGGATCTCGATGAAGGGCGTGGACATCGTCGTGGGCGGGGACATCGGCCCGATGTCGGCGTTCATGGCCCAGGCCGGGCGCCTCGTCGTCTGCGGCGACGCCGGTGCGGACCTCGGCGACTCGATCTACGAGGCCCGGATCTACGTCCGTGGCGCCGTCGCCTCGCTCGGCGCGGACTGCGTCGAGAAGGAGATGCGGGCCGAGCACCTCGCCGAGCTGCGCGACCTGCTGAACGACGCCGGCCTCCCGCACTCGCCGGAGGAGTTCCGCCGCTACGGCTCCGCCCGCCGCCTCTACCACTTCACCTCGGGGAACACGTACTGATGAGCAGGTCCGTCCAGCCCGACCCCTCGCTCCGTGAGTCGGCCACCTTCGACCGGGCGACCATCGCCGGCATCCAGCGCGCCGCGGCCACGGGTGTCTACGACATCCGCGGCTGGGGCGCCAAGCGCAGGCTCCCCCACTTCGACGATCTCCTCTTCCTCGGCGCCTCCATGTCGCGGTACCCGCTGGAGGGCTACCGCGAGCGGTGCGACACCGACGTCGTGCTCGGGGACCGCAACGCCAGGTACCCGCTGCACCTCGACACCCCCGTCACCATCGCCGGCATGTCCTTCGGCGCGCTGTCCGCGCAGGCCAAGGAGGCGCTGGGGCGTGGCGCCTCGGAGGTCGGCACCTCGACCACCACCGGCGACGGCGGCATGACCCCCGAGGAGCGCGGCCAGTCCACGCACCTCGTCTACCAGTACCTGCCCAGCCGCTACGGGATGAACCCCACCGACCTGCGCAAGGCCGACGCCATCGAGATCGTCCTCGGCCAGGGCGCCAAGCCCGGTGGGGGCGGGATGTTGTTGGGGCAGAAGATCTCCGACCGCGTCGCCGGCATGCGCACCCTGCCCGCCGGCATCGACCAGCGCTCCGCCTGCCGCCACCCGGACTGGACCGGACCGGACGACCTCGCCATCAAGATCCTCGAGCTGCGCGAGATCACCGACTGGTGCAAGCCGGTCTACGTCAAGATCGGCGCCTCGCGCACCTACTACGACGTCAAGCTGGCCGTCGCCGCCGGCGCCGACGTCGTCGTGGTCGACGGCATGCAGGGCGGCACCGCGGCCACCCAGGACGTGTTCATCGAGAACGTCGGCATCCCCACCCTCGCCGCGATCCCCCAGGCCGTCCAGGCCCTGCAGGAGCTCGGGCTGCACCGCAAGGTCCAGCTCATCGTCTCCGGCGGCATCCGGACCGGCGCCGACGTCGCGAAGGCCATGGCCCTCGGGGCGGACGCCGTCGCGATCGGCACCGCCGCCCTGATCGCGTTGGGCGACAACGACCCTCGCTACCAGGCCGAGTACGAGGAGATCGGCTCCGCCGCCGGGTTCTACGACGACTTCCAGGAGGGCCGCGACCCCGCCGGCATCACCACCCAGGACCCTGCACTGGCCGCGCGGCTCGACCCGGTCGAGGGCGGCCGCCGGCTCGCCAACTACCTGCGCGTGCTCACCCTGGAGGCCCAGACCATCGCGCGGGCCTGCGGCAAGGCGCACCTTCAGCACCTCGAGCCCGAGGACCTCGTCGCGCTGACCATCGAGGCCGCCGCGATGGCCCGGGTCCCCCTGGCCGGGACCTCCTGGATCCCCGGTGCCTGAGGTCGTGATCGTCGGCGGCGGCCTGGAGGGCTGCGCCACCGCCTGGGCCCTCACGCAACGCGGCATCACCGACGTCGTGATCGTCGAACGGGACACCGTCGGCTCCGGCGGGACCGGCAAGTCCTCCGGGATCGTGCGCTGCCACTACGGCGTCTCCTCCCTCGCGGCCATGGCCACCCAGGCCCTGGAGGTGTTCGAGAACGCCGCCGAGGTCCTCGGCGCGGACATCGGGTTCCACCAGACCGGCTACGTCGTCGGCGTCGGCCCCGAGAACGTCGCCGCCCTGCACGCCTCGATGGCCGACCAACGCGCCGTCGGGGTCCGCACCGAGGACATCTCCGCCGACGAGGTGCAGCGACTCTGGCCGGTCGCCGACCTCGAGCCCTTCGGCGCCTTCGCCTGGGAGGAACGCGGGGCGATGACGTGGTCGCTGACCGTTCCCCTCACCGGAGTCCTCGTCGGC
>NZ_JACBXB010000067.1 GCF_013870575.1 Pseudonocardia pini | reverse complement strand
CAGCAGCGGCCCTGGTCGTCGCATGAGGTGCAGTAGCAGCCGCCGGGCGGTGGCAGGGTGATCGGATCCGGCTCGATGGTCCCGTCGAACAGCAACGCCCCGTCACCCGGCTCCAGGAGGACGGGATTCTGGGGCGGTGCGGTGTCCGGGCGTGGCCCGAACTGGATGCTGTAGACCATCACGTCGTCGAGCCCCCGCTCGGCGAGCGCGGCGTTGACCGCGGACCCGATCCCACGCAGCTTCGCCAGGTTCGCCCGCTGCTCGTCGGACAGCTGCTCGTCCGGAATCGGCTCACGGGGCCCGTTCGTGCTGGTCGCATCCGTCATCCGACGGCTCCTCTCCATAGGGGTGATCCACATGAGCAGAGCCGCTCCGCGACCGACAAGATACGAGTCCTCCGGCCCCTGTTGACGCCGGAAAATAGCTCAGTCATCATTGAGTCAATGAACACTGAGCGAGCTGATGAGACGCTGGGGAGGCGGGCCGCCCTGTTCGCGGCGCTGGGTGAGCCGGGCCGGTTGGCGATCGTGGACGTCCTCGCCTGGGGCGAGGCCTCACCAAAGGAGCTCGGCGACCGGTTGGGCATGCCGTCGAACCTCGTCGCCCACCATCTCAAGGTCCTCGACGACGCCGGACTGTTGTCGCGGCACCGCTCCGAGGGCGACCGTCGCCGCAGCTACGTCGCGTTGGTCCGCGAGCGGCTCGACGAGCTCACCGTCGCCGCCGCCCCGCTGGCCGCCGAGCGGGTGGTGTTCGTCTGCACCCAGAACTCCGCGCGTTCCCAGCTCGCCGTCGCGCTCTGGAACGCCGCCAGCCCGGTCCCGGCCACCTCCGCGGGCACCGACCCGGCCCCGCAGGTGCACCCCGGCGCGCTGGCCGTCGCCCGCCGCCGACACCTCGCCCTGGTGCCAACCCCGCCGCGGGGCCTCGACGGTGTCCTCGGCCCGACCGACCTTGTCGTCACCGTGTGCGACAGCGCCCACGAACACCTCGCCCGAGGTGCACACGCCCCCGCGCTGCACTGGTCGGTCCCCGACCCCGTCGCTCAGGGCGAGCCCGCCGCGTTCGACCGGGCGGTCGACGAGCTCGCCGACCGCATCACCCGCCTCGCCCCCTCCGTCCAACCTCAGTCTCAGTCGCCCGCCGACGATCGGAGAACGTCATGACCGCCGCCTACCGCCGCCCGGACCTGTCCATCGACCAGGAACTCGCCCTCAAGACCTCGGCGTCGAACCTGCAACGCCACTTCGACGGGATCTTCGGCGCCGAGACGATCGAACGGTTCCTTCACTCCTCCTACGACGAGTTCGCCGGGCGCGCCGTCGTCCTGAACTACCTGCCCCTGCTCGCCGAACGCTTCGCCCGTCAACGGCTCACCGCCCTGGCCAAGGTCGAGGGCAAGCACGACTCCGGCGTCCCGGTCGTGCTGTTCCTGTGCACCCACAACGCCGGTCGATCGCAGATGGCACTCGGGTTCTTCGCCCACCTCGCAGGCGACCGGGCGATCGCCTGGTCCGGCGGGTCCGACCCCGCCGAACGGATCAACCCGGCCGCAGTCGAGGCGATGGCCGAGCGCGGCATCGACATCGCCACCGAGTACCCCAAGCCCTGGACCGACGAGGTCGTGCGCGCCGCCGACGTCGTGATCACCATGGGCTGCGGCGACGCCTGTCCGGTCTTCCCCGGCCGCCGCTACCTGGACTGGCCCGTCGTCGACCCCGACGGCCAGGACCTCGCCGACGTCCGCCCCATCCGCGACGACATCGAGCGCCGCGTCCGCGCACTCATGGACGAGATGGACGTCCCCGCCGCCACCTGACCGCTCACTCCCGGCGGGAGCGTGAACAGTCGGTGACGAGCAGGGATAGACGGTCATCGAAATCACTCGATCACGCTGTTGTCCCCGTGCTTCGACGATGATGAAGATAGAAGGGTGTCGAAACTGCTGCCGCTGCTCTCACCCTCGGCCACGCACTCGAATGCACCGAGCGCACCGTTGAGCGCCGAAGACGCCGTCGACCTGGCGGCGGCGTTCAAGGCACTCGGCGACCCGGTGCGGCTACGGCTGGTCTCGCTCATCGCCGCCCACGAGGGCGGCGAGGCGTGCGTGTGCGATCTGACCGGCGCGTTCGACCTCACCGGCCCCACCATCAGCCACCACCTCAAGGTGCTGCGCCTGGCCGGGCTGATCACCGGCGAGCGCCGCGGCACCTGGATCTACTACCGCGTCCAGACCGAGGTCATCGGCCACCTCGCCGAGATCCTCGCCCCCACCACCACACCCCTGGCCCCCACCTGCACGCCCGAGGAAAGCGACCTCCCCGCATGAGCACCACCCCCGAAACCGCTGCCGAGACACCGGTCGCGAGACAACTCTCCACCCTCGACCGCTTCCTACCCGTCTGGATCATCGCCGCCATGGCGATCGGGCTCGGCGCCGGACGCCTGATCCCCGGCCTGGGCTCCGCGCTGGACGCGATCGCCATCGACGGCGTCTCCCTGCCCATCGCCCTCGGACTGCTGATCATGATGTATCCGGTGCTGGCGAAGGTCCGCTACGACCGGCTCGGCACCGTCACCGGAGACCGCCGCCTGCTGATCTCCTCGCTGGTACTCAACTGGGTACTCGGCCCGGCGCTGATGTTCGCTCTGGCCTGGCTGATGCTCCCCGACCTGCCCGAGTACCGCACCGGCCTGATCATCGTCGGCCTCGCCCGCTGCATCGCTATGGTCATCATCTGGAACGACCTCGCCTGCGGCGACCGCGAAGCCGCCGCCGTCCTCGTCGCCGTGAACTCGGTGTTCCAGGTGATCGCGTTCGCCGGACTCGGCTGGTTCTACCTCTCGATCCTGCCCGGCTGGCTCGGGCTGCCGCAGGCCGACCTCGACGTCTCCGCCTGGCAGATCGCCAAGTCCGTGCTGATCTTCCTCGGCATCCCGCTCGTGGCCGGGTACCTGACGCGGCGGTTCGGGGAGAAGGCCAAGGGCCGCACCTGGTACGAGGAGAAGTTCATCCCCCGCATCGGGCCGTTCGCCCTCTACGGGCTGCTGTTCACCATCGTCGTCCTCTTCGCCCTCCAAGGCGACGCCATCACCTCCCGGCCCCTCGACGTGGCCCGTATCGCGCTGCCGCTGCTGGCCTACTTCGCGATCATGTGGTTCGGGTCCCTCGCCCTGGCCAAGGCCGTCGGCCTGGGCTACGAACGCTCCGCCACGCTCGCGTTCACCGCGGCGGGCAACAACTTCGAGCTCGCCATCGCCGTCGCGATCGCCACCTTCGGCGTCACCTCCGGCCAGGCCCTCGCCGGGGTCGTCGGACCGCTGATCGAGGTCCCCGTCCTCGTCGGCCTGGTCTACGTCTCCCTCGCCCTGCGCCGCCGCTGGTGGCCCACCACTCGTCAGGAGAACCGGTCGTGAGCATCCCCGAGGTGCTGTTCGTCTGCGTCCACAACGCCGGCCGCTCGCAGATGGCCGCCGCGCTGCTCCAGCACCACGCCGCAGGGGCGGTCGCCGTCCGCTCCGCAGGGTCCGCACCCGCCGAGACCATCAACCCGGCTGTCCGGGAGGTCATGGCCGAGATCGGCATCGACCTCTCCCGGGAGGTGCCGAAGAAGCTCACCACTGACGCCGTCCAGGCCTCCGACGTCGTGATCACCATGGGCTGCGGCGACGCCTGCCCCGTGTTCCCCGGCAAGCGCTACCTCGACTGGGACCTCACCGACCCCGCCGGCAAACCCGTCGCCGAGGTCCGGCCCATCCGCGACGACATCGACCGCCGCGTCCGCGAACTCCTCGCCGAGCTCGTCGCATGAGTGGCACCCCGTCCGTGCTGTTCGTCTGCGTGCGCAACGGCGGCAAGTCCCAGATGGCCGCCAGCCTCATGCGCCACGCCGCCGGCGACCGGGTAGAGGTTCACTCCGCGGGCACCCAGCCCGGCGAGAAGATCAACGCGCTGTCCGCCGAATCCCTCGCCGAGGTCGGTGCGGACATGGCCGGCGAGACTCCCAAGGCGATCGACCCTGGCCTGCTCGCCAGCGTCGACCTGGTCGTCACTCTCGGCCGGGAAGCCCAGGTCGACGCCCCGGACGGCGTGGAGCTGCGCAACTGGGACACCGACGAGCCCTCCGAACGCGGCATCGACGGCATTGAGCGCATGCGCCTGATCCGCGACGACATCGCTGCCCGCGTCGACGAGCTCCTCACGGAGCTGGTCGCCCGGCCCTGAGCGCAACGGTCAGGGGTACTCGATCGGGTCGACCGGCCCGGCGGCGAAGTCGTCGATTCCGACGAGCAGCTCCCCGAACGCGGCGTGCAGCCGGATCGGCAACGGCATCCCGCGGCGCAGGCCCGCGCCCGCCTCGCGCAGGACATGGGCGAGGGGCAGGCGCAGCTCGCGAGGGAGCTGTTCCTGCCCGGCGAGTCGGGTCGCCGCCGTCGCGAGCGCTTCCGCGGAGGGAGTCTTGGTGGCCATCCGCCCATCACACACTCGAACATACGTTCGAGGCAAGGAGTCGACGAGGGGATGTGTCGGGATCACAGCTGATAGGGCGGTGCGACGCCCCATCCCCACCGCGGCACGGGTGCCTGCTCGACGATGTCGGTCGAGTCGCCCGAGTTGTGCACGGCCAGTCGCGTGCCCCATTCCGCGTAGCCCATGATCGCGGCGCGGAACTCCGGATCGTCCGGCAGGCCCGCGGCGTCTGCGGCACGGGAGAGCAGCGTGACGAACCGCAGCCGCTGCTCTGCGGTGATGTGCAGGCCGCGGTGCTTGGCGAGCATGTGCTCGTACCCGCCCAACGCGTCCGTGTATCGCTGCGGCCCGCCCATCACCTCGCACCACCACGCGACCACATGGGTCCGGTGCTCCTCGCTCACCTGGCCGTCGAAGACCGGCCCGAGCAGCTCGTCGTCTTCGACGAGGTCGTAGAAGGTGCCGAGCCAGCGCTCGAACCCGGTCTGCCCGCCGGCCCAGTCGTAGATCGTGGGAGTGTCGTCCTTCATCTCGCACCGCCGTCCATCCGGGTACTTGCAGTGTAATCACCAGCCCCGCGGACCTGCTGAAGCTCAGGCAGACAGCTCGACGGTGACGTCCGTCGACTTCACCATCGCCACCGCAAGCGACCCGGGCTCGAGCCCCAGATCCTCGACAGCCTCCCGGCTCACGAGCGAGACGATCCGGTGCGGCCCGCACTGCACCTCGACCTGCGCCATGATCGCGTCCGTCGTCACCGACGTGACGACACCGACCAGACGGTTGCGGGCCGAGGACGCCACCTTCAGCGGATCCTCCGGCAGCGGGTGCATCGCCTTGAGGAACGCGGCCAGGTCAACGCCGTCGATGACCTTGCGCCGCGACTCGTCCAACGACGCAGGCAACCGACCCAGCTCGATGTTGCGACGGATCGTGTCGTCGCTGACGCCCACCAGCTCGGCGGCCTGCGAGATCCGGAAAAGCGTCATGGCGCCGATCGTAGGGTCGGACCTTCGGACCGCGCAGCCGAGGCACTCCGTAACTGCAGTTCAGAGCGGTGTCAGGCGGTGTGACACAGACCGACGCGGCACGCATGATCCTGCCGTGAGCCCCCTTGTATCCGGCGTGATGGCGCTGGGCGCGGGACTCTTCGTCGCGATTCTGACGACCCCGGTCGGCGTCTCCGGAGCCGTGTTCCTCCTGCCGATCCAACTCGATGTACTGCGGGTCCCGAGTCCGGCGGTCACCCCGACGAATCTGCTCTTCAACGTCATCGCCACCCCCGGCGCCCTCCTGCGCCACTACCGAACAGGCCGGCTCAACGGGCCGCTGATCCCTCGCCTTCTCATCGGCACCGTCCCCGGCGTGATCGCCGGAAGCGTCCTGCGCGTCTTCGCCGCCCCCGGCGAAGCGGTCTTCCGAATCCTCGCCGCCGGTCTCCTGGGCCCGCTCGGACTCTGGCTCATCCTGCGACGCCGGCCCAAGACCGCGGAGAGCAGCGCGGGGCCCGCACCAGTGACCGTCATCGCGCTCGGACTCGTGGTCGGCGTCATCGGCGGCATCTACGGAATCGGCGGCGGCTCGCTCCTGGGACCCAGCCTCGTCGGCCTGGGAATGCCGCTCGTCGTCGTCGCGCCCGCCGCGCTCGCCTCGACCTTCGTCACGTCTGTCGCAGGAGTCGCGACCTACGGCGTCCTCTCGCTCGTCGCGACCGGCCCCATCGGCCCCGACTGGGTCACTGGAATCCTGTGCGGAGTCGGCGGATTGATCGGCGGCTACCTCGGAGCGCTGCTCCAGCCGAAGGCTCCGGAGCAGGCGCTCCGCATCCTCCTTGGTCTGCTCGCCGTCGGGCTCGCCCTCACCTACCTCGTGAACGCCCTCGGCTGAGTCCGTCTCGCTCCACGTGCGGCTGAGCATGGCGCTCAGGGCCGCGCGGGCCAGGCAACTGATGGTGGACGCCCTGCGGGCGGGGCCTGCCGGCCCTTGGCTTAGCACGGCCGGTCTCCCGGTAAAGGGTGCTCCGCTTCGCTACGCATCGCCTTCGGCGACGGACTTCGTCCGCCCTTGACCGCGAGCCTCTCCGGCCGCGCCGGTGCGCCTTACGGCGGCGGGGGACAGCACCCCGCCACCCAAGGGACGGGCCGACAGGCCCAAGCGCAGCGGGAGGCCACCATGACCAGCACCGAGCACGCCCAGCAGGACACCACCGACAAGGGCGCCGCGCCGCGGCCCGATGGCAACGCGCAGGTCATGGGGTTCTCAGTCCGCGTCGCCGGTCGAATCCCCACCCGGGTGGATCTCCAGCACGCCGGGACGCCCGAGTGCCAGCTCGGCCTGTCGCTGGGAACGGTGCTGGTCTACCTGCGAAGCCACTACACCGCCCAGATCATCGCCGGCTCCTGGGCGTCCGCCGCACCGGCTGCCGCCTCGCTCATCCCACAGCTCGCCGGTCGACAGCGAGGAGCCGTACTCACCACCGGGCCGTGGTCCGTCGCCGCGATGGTGCGTATGAGCGGGACGCCGAACATCACCGGTGGGCTCATCCCGGGCCGCCCCGGATCGGAGATCCCGTCGATGCTTCGGTTGCGCGTCGGCCCGATCACCTGGGACCTGTGCGACGCCGCCGCTTACACCACAACGCTCGCCGCGTGGAAGAAGGCGGCCGCGCTGCTCGCAGCTGTGGATGAGATCGAGCGTTCCTGATCGAGCTGTGGACAGCTCCGCTCGGCCGGCACCACGGCCGGGCGGAGCCGCCACGGTGGCCCTATGCGATGGAGAGTCGGAGTGCTGCGCGCCGGAAACGAGAACGTCGACTGGACGGCGGACGGGGTCGAAGCGACCTGGCCGTCCGCCCTCCTTACGGGCCATCGGGCGCTACAAGAGCTGATTGCCCGTGAGCTTGAGAGACACGAATACCGGATCGAGGTCGGGGGGCTGTCGGCGATCGTGTGGCCCGGGATCGAACCGACTGGCCGATTCGCAGCGCCACTCATCGACGAGCTGCCCCTGTGGGACGCCGGGTTACTGCTGCCGTGATCCCGGGCCGTGCGGGAGAGAACGGCTACCAGAAGTCGCGCCCGCAGACCACGAGCATGGAGGACACCGTGACCGGACCGACCGACGATTCGAACCATCTCGTCGACGTCGTTGACAGCACGACGTCAACGGAGAGTTCGACGATGATCCGTGCGCTGGAGCGTGCCTGGTCTGCCATCCGGGCCCGTCACCCTGAGGTACCTGCCGCTGTGATCGTCGTCGGCGCAGGTTCCGGCTCCGGGCCAGGGCTCAAGCTCGGCCACTTCGCCGCCATGCGCTGGGGCGCGGAGCCAATGGGGACGACCTCGGACGGAGCAAAGGCGGACCGGCTGCCCGAGGTCTTCGTCGGTGGCGAGGGGCTCGCCCGCGGACCAGCTGACGTACTCGCGACCCTCCTGCACGAGGCCGCCCACGCCCTGGCCCATGTGCGGGGGATCAAGGACACCAGCCGTCAGGGACGGTGGCACAACGCCCGGTTCAAGGCTCTCGCGGACGAGCTCGGGATCGTCGCCACGAAGGACTCGAAGATCGGCTGGTCGCCAACAGCCCTGCACGACGTCACGCGTCATGCCTACACAGCGACGATCGACGAGCTTGGCCAGGCGCTGACGCTCATCCGGACCGCCGAACTCCAGGGGAGGGGCACGAAGGCGAAGGCGAGCCCGCCAGCCCTCTGTGGCTGCGGACGCAAGATCCGAGTATCGAAGTCGATGCTCGCCGCTGGCCCGATCGTGTGTGGGGTCTGCGGTGACCCGTTCGACTTCGGCGCTCACGCGCGGGACTCGGAAGTCGAGTCCGTCGGCTAGGCCGACAACCGTCACGTTCGAGCCGAATGGGCGCCCTCCTCTCGACGGCTAGGCTGTTCATGCGCCACTTCTCGGGGATCAAACGGGGTGCGAAACGGTGGCTCGTGGTGAGGCACGAGTTGGTAAGCGATCACGGTTCTGTGCACGTTTGTGCTGGTAGAGGCTGTGGTTCGTGATGATTGGATACCTTCCAAACTAGCTACGCGGGTTCGATTCCCGTCGCCCGCTCCACCTTCTACCAGCGCAAACGTCGGGTTCAAGATCATCGGACCCGACATCGTGGCACCACATGTGGCACCAGTCGCCCTAACTTTCCTGCCATGACAGGTCGACCGGGCACCGGTACGAGACGCGCCCGAGGGAACATCGAGACCCTCGCGAGCGGCGCCTTGCGGGTGCGTGTGTACGGCGGGCTGGACCCGCTCACGAAGCAGCGGCACGTGCTGACCGAGGTGATCCCGAAGGGCCCGAACGCCGTGCGCGACGCCCAGCGGGCCCGGGACCGCCTCCTGGTCGAGGTCGCCGAGCGCAGGAACCCGAAGACGAGTGCGACGCTCGACCATCTCCTCGAGCGGTACCTCTCGCAGTTCCAGGGCTCGCCGAACACGCTGCAGCTCTACGAGACGCACGTGAAGAACCACATCCGGCCTCTGCTCGGCACGGTCAAGATCGGCCGCATCGACGCCGAGGTCCTGGACTCGTTCTATGCCGAGCTCCGCCGCTGCCGGGCCCATTGCAAGCGCCAGCGAGGCCTGATCGACCACCGGGTGGCCAAAGAGCACGAGTGCGACGAGCGCTGTCGTCCGCACCGCTGCAAGCCCCTGTCTGCGACGACGATCCGCCACATCCACTTCATCCTGTCCGGCGCCTTCAAGAAGGCGATCCGCTGGGGCTGGATCAAGGAGAGCCCGACCTCCTGGGCCGAGCCCCCACCGGCCCCGAAGCCGAACCCGAAGCCGCCCAACGCCGCTCAGGCGGGCCAGATCGTCACCGAGTCATGGAAGGACCCCGACTGGGGCGCGATGATCTGGACGGCCATGACGACCGGCGTCCGTCGCTGAGCAGCTGCTCGCAATGTCAGTCGAGAGCTAGAGTTCGTCGCCCCACCACGCCGGCTGCCCGCCGTAATAGGCGCAGCCGACCTGCAGGTAGCCGGTCGTGCGGGGAACGGCGAAGCCGACGGTCCAGGACATCGAGCCGCCCTGGGCGATTTCGTGCCAGGTCATGGGGCGGAAGTCGAGGCTGAGGACGTCTCGGACGTCGACGCCATCGAGCGTGGCACGGCAGGTGACGGTGTCAGGGTCGAACATGCTGGTACGGGGGTTGTCGACTCGGAGGTCGACGGCGATCACCTTCTCGTCGGGGCCGGTCTGGGCCCGGAGTTCGTGCTCGACGGGGACCTCGTGCGGGTTGGAGAGCGCGAAGACGACGCCGTTGGTGAAGGTGTAGCGCTCGCCCCACCTCGCGTCGGTCGACTGCGGACCCGACGGCGTGACGGCAGGTGGGCCCGCGGTCGCCGAGGCAACCTGAGACGCGCCGGTCTGCTGGTCCAGCCAACTCCCGCAGCCCTCGCTGCGAAGTACCGGGTTGACGACCGCGTTGGGCAGGCCGTCGTCGTGGAGTTCGTCGGGGCGTTGCGCGCATGCGATCGCGGACGAGCCGCTGCTGAGCGAGACAGCGGCGGCGAGGCCGGCGATCAAGACTGCCACAGTGGAGAACGTCAGGACCACGGCGATCGTCCGGCGCCGCGGAGGGCGACGGGCGGTGTGCCGCGGTGGGACGATGCGCTGGAGCGTGGACATCGACGTAACCCCCGACGGGCCGATAGGACTCGGCCATTCGTCATAACGTCGGGCGCGATCGTGACGGCTCCGACTCCAGCTTCGTCAGAGTTGATGAACCAGGGCGCGAGCGTCTCAGCGAGCGACGAAGGCGCTGAGCAGCGCCTGGACCTCGTAGACGTCGACGCCCTTGCCGAAGCGCTTCTGGATGGGCACGGACATGCCGGAGAGCCAGATCTTGAGCTCGGCGTCGAGGTCGAATGTACCCGCGGTCTCGACGGAGAAGTGGGTGATGCTCTTATAGGGCAGCGAGTGGTACTCGACCTTCTTGCCGGTCATGCCCTGCTTGTCGACGAGGATGAGGCGGCGGTCGGTGAACACGAACGAGTCGCGGACGAGCTGGTAGGCGGCATGGACCTGCTCGCCTTGAGAGAGCAGCTTTCCGAACTCCTGTGCTGCCTTGCGGGGGTCGATGCGTGAGGCGTTGCCGAGCATTCCGTCGAGCATTCCCATGTGGGCTTCCTTTCCAACGTGGTCCTGTGGTGAGACGCGCGAGCTGCGCTCCAGGTTGACGGCGCGTGGTTCCGGGCGCATATCGGTATGGCCAAGACACCCCGAACGTGCCGCTCTCGACCGACGAGACCCCAAGTTCCGATCACGATCGTGGGCGACCGGTAACGGAGAGCGGCCTGTGACGACAAGCCTGGCAGGCGCCGCGGTCTGTCCGGGGCGCAAGGCATCCGGGGGAAATGCGTGGGCATCGCGATCGTCGACGCGGCCAGGCTGATGGCCGAGAACCGGGCCCGACACGAGGAGCTCGAGGATCGGCACACCGCCCTCGTCACGCGGGTCGCACGTGAAGAGCAGTCGCAGGCTGAGCAGCGACGTGCGGTGTACGACGAGGTGTTGGTGCCGTTCCGCTGCGCATTCTCGCGCGTGAAGAACGTGAATCTCGCCGAGCTGGCCGAACTCGCGCTCCCTGAAGGAGCCGACCTGCCGGTGATCGAGCTGGCGAGGGTGCGGCTTGCATCGCTCAGCGCGGTGGGTGCCTTGACCGGTGGGTTGACCTCGGGAGCGGGGGTGGGGGCGGCGGCGTACGCCGCAGTGGGTGCGTTCGCCGCGGCGTCGACGGGGACGCCGATCGCGGCGCTGTCCGGGGCGGCTGCCACCAACGCGACCCTGGCCTTCCTCGGTGGTGGCAGCCTCGCGGCCGGTGGTGGCGGTGTCGCTCTTGGCACGTTCGTGCTCGGCG
The DNA here is from genome assembly GCF_013870575.1 of Pseudonocardia pini. Lineage (GTDB taxonomy): Bacteria > Actinomycetota > Actinomycetes > Mycobacteriales > Pseudonocardiaceae > Pseudonocardia > Pseudonocardia pini. Next base: position 1,476 of record NZ_JACBXB010000067.1, on the reverse strand, counting down.
GCGTCGTCGCCGCGCCGGTGTTCGCGGTCGGCGCCGCCTACGTGTCGTGGAAGGGGCGGAGTGCGCGGCGCACCCAGCGAGAGGTCGCGGCATCGCTCGATAGTGTCGAGGGGGATTTCGACCGTGCCGAGCAGCGCCTTGCGGCTGTTCTTCAGCGCAGCAGGCAGGTTCGGGGTCTGCTTGTCCAACTGCGGGAGGCGGCTGAGCCGCGCTCGGCCTGGCTCGAGGGGTTGACGTCCTCGAATGGCGACTACGCCACGTACACGCCGGACGAACGCGCCGGGGTCGCGGCTGCCGTCGGACTGATGACCACCGTGGTCGGGCTCATGGGCGCGCCCCTGACCGACGACGCCGGTTTGGTCTCCGATTTCTCAGGGGCAGCCGTCGCTGATGCTCAGGGTCGTCTTGCGGGCCTGGTGGGGGAGGGCACGCCGTGACCGGGCGAGGACCCGGAGAGCGCCGCAGCCGGCGTCTGCGCGGAGATGCCGCGGTGTGGGCGCTGGTGGCGCTGGGGACCCGTCGTCTCGCCGAGCAGACCGCGGAGTCGCTGCGAGCCCCGCAGCTCGCCGAGCGGCTGACACAGACATACGCGCGGCTCGAGATGGCGCAGCGGGCGGGCCACTTCTTCGAGCTGATGCACGCGACGGCGTTCAACCTCGATGCGATTGCGAAGGGCGCGACGGTACGGGCCACGGTCACGGGCCTGACGGGGGATCCGACCGGTCCGGTGGACGTTCAGCTCTTCGATCAGGGGCTGCGCGTCGCCGAGGCTCAGGCGAAGTTGCTCTGCACAGCCTCGCGGACCGCGGTCAGCCAGGCGCAGGCCAAGTACGAGGGTATGCAGCGGCTCGTTGCGGCTGACCAGCTCGAGGACATCACCCGGCGCCTCGACAAGCGGCTCACGCTGAACCCCGGAGGTATCCGCTACGACGACTTCGTCGATGCTCGAGCGCACGTGACCGACCATCTTCAGCACGGCGATGTCGGTAGCGCCCCGGTGAACCGGGCCGACGCGCTGTGGGCCGCTGACCGGCCCCGACGCTGGGCAGCCCGTCAGGTGGCCGGGGCCGGGGCACGGCAGGTCGGTCTCGCTGCGGCCCAGGGTGCGGCGGTGGGCGCCGTTCTGACGGGCGTCATCGAGGCGGGTGCTCAGGTGGCCCGGGTGCGAGCGGGGGAGACGTCGGCTGCTGCGGCGGCGAGCACCGCAGCTGGGGTGGCTGCGCGCGGCGCCGTCCGGTCGGGTGTTCTGGCGGGCTTGGGTGAGACGGTGCGGGTCGCAACCGCGGCAGGAGCGCTACCGAAGGTGCTCGGCGCAGGGACTCTCCCGACTGCGGTCGCGTCGGCTGCCGCGGGTGTGGCAGAGGCAGGGATCGCGTTCGTTCGCGGCGAGATCTCTGCGGCGGACTTCGCCGGTCGCAGCTGCGAGTCCACCCTGCAGACGGGCCTGATGTGGGCCTGTGGCGCCGCTGGTCAGAC
>NZ_JACBXB010000679.1 GCF_013870575.1 Pseudonocardia pini | reverse complement strand
CGGAGAGGCCCGCGATCGCGTCGAGCTCGCCGGCGGCGAGCGCCTCGTCGAGCAGCGTCTCCACCACGCGCACGGCGGTCGGGGCGAGCTCGTCGACGGCGCGGGGGAGGAACGTCTTGGTCAGCAGCCCCCGCAGCCGGGTGTGCTCGGGCGGGTCCATGCGGACGAAGGAACCGGGGATCCGGGCGCCCGGGTCCCGGAAGGGGCTGATGCCCTCGGCGTAGCCGTGGCCCCAGTCGGCGGAGGTGAGGACCTCGGCGCACTCGGCGTACCGGGTGACCAAGTGCACCCCGACGTCGTCGAGCAGGTACGGCAGCAGCGCGCCCTCGTCCCGGGCCTGCCGGTAGAACGGGTAGGGGTCCGCCTGGTGCGCCCGGTCGAAGGCGCCGAACGCGGTGATCCCCGGAGCGGCGGTCGTCATCGGGCCGACCCCTCGGTGAGCCGCACCGGGAGCTCCGCCATGCCGCGCACGACGAGGTTGGGCCGGTAGCGAGGCCGGTCGGTGAGCAGCTCGACGCCCGTGCCGCGGGCGGTCAACGCGCGCAGCACCGTCTCCATCTCCAGGCGGGCCAGTGCCGCGCCGATGCAGTGGTGCAGCCCCAGGCCGAAGGCCAGGTGACGACGTGCGCCCCGGCCCGCGAAGCGGGTGACGTCCAGATCGTCGGCGCGCGGGAAGACCGCGGTGTCGCGGTTGGCGGAACCGAGGAGCAGCAGCAGGCTCTCCCCCGGCGCGAACGTCCGGTCGCCGACCGTGAGCGCGGTGCGGGCGGTCCGGGTGGTCAGGTGCACGGGGGCGTCGAAGCGCAGGAGCTCGTCGACGGCGGCGGGCACCAGCTCGGGGCGTTCCCGCAGCAGGGCGAGCTGGTCCGGATGGGCGGCGAGGGCACGGACCCCGTTGGCGACCAGGTTGACGGTCGTCTCGTGGCCCGCGACGACGAGGATCAGCAGCGTGCCCAGCAGCTCGACCGGGGAGAGTCGGTCGCCGTCCTCCCCGGCCCGCGCGAGCGCACTGACCAGATCGTCGCGGGGGTCGGCGCGGCGGCTCGCGGCGAGGGTGCCGAAGAGGTCGGCGAACTCGTGGACCGCGGCGGTGCGGGCCGCCAGCTCCGACGGGCCGAGCAGGACGTCCGGGTCCAGCCCGCGGGCGATGCCTGCGGACATCCGCCGGACGTCGTCCTCCGCCTCCGCCGGGACCCCCGTCAGCGAACAGATCATGCGCAGGGGCAGCGGATAGGCCAGCGCCTCGACGAGGTCCACCGTGCCCGCCTCGACGGCGGCGTCCATCAGCTGTGCGGTGAGCGCCTCGGCCTGCGTACGCAGGCCCTCGATGCGGCGCGGGGTGAACGCACCGGCGACCAGCCCGCGGAGCCGGGTGTGGTCCGGCGGGTCCATCCAGAGGAACGAGCCGGGCAGCGCGACCTCGCTGTCGGGGTGGAGGAGCCGGGCCTCCTCGGCGTGGCTCCAGGCCGGGTCCTGCAGGACCTGTTCGCAGTCGCCGTGGCGGGCGAGGACGTGGGTGCCCAGCGGGCCCGGCGGGAAGCCGGGCGTGTCGCGCAGGACGGCGTAGGCGGGGTACGGGTCGTGGCGGTGGGCGACGTCGAGCGACGCCGTCACGGCCTGCGCGACCGGGTTCTCGGCAGGGTTCTCGGCAGGGTTCGCGGGCGGGGTCACGCGGGGCGGAGCACTGGTCAGATCCACGGTGGGGTCCGTTCGGGAGAGGTGCACCGGACAGGGACGAGCCTCGACGGGCGGCCCGCTCCCGACAACGGCGCCCACCGAGAGCTATCGGGGCATTGGCGCTACTGATCCCGTGCGCCCGATCGTCGGGCCGAGGTCGGGACCGACCCGAGGAAGTCGGCCAGCAGGTCGGTCACGGCCTGCGGTTGCTCGAGGCTGGAGCTGTGCCCGCAGCTCCGCAGCACCTCGAGCCGCGCCCCCGGGATCCCCGCGACGATCCGCCGGGCCAGGTCCGGGGGTGTGGCCACGTCGTCGGCCCCGACCACCACGAGCGTCGGGAGGTCGATCCGACCCAGCTCCGCCGCGACCGGGTCGCGATCGGCGACCGCCCGGACCGCACGACGGATCCCGGCGCGGTCGCCGTCGGCCAGGCGCCGCACCCACTCGCCGACGACCGGCCCGTTCACCGGGTCCGCGAGGAAGTCCCGGCCGAACACCACCGGGGCGACGCGTCCCGCGATCGGCCCGATCCCCACCCATCGCTGGACGAGGGCGAGCCGGCGGTGCTCGCGGGCCGTGGCCGGGACCTCGGCGTCGGCGCTGGTGTCCAGCAGGACCAGCGAGCGGAGCAGCTCCGGGTGGCGGGCCGCCAGCCGCAGCCCGACGAACCCGCCCATCGAAAGCCCGACCCAGTGCACCGGGGCGCCGACCCGGCGGATCAGGTCCGCCGCCCGCGCGGTCAGCGTGTCCATGTCGCACGGACCGGCCGGGGTGTCGCCGTGTGCGGGCCAGTCCACGGCGACGCAGCGGTACCGCCGGCGCAGTGCCTCGACCTGGGCACGGAACATCCAGCCGCCGAAGAGCAGGCCGTGGCCGAACACGACGGTCTCGGCCCCCGCCCCGGTGTCGGTGTGGGCGAGCACCTCAGCCGACCCTGAGGTTCCGCATGGTCACCAGGGCGGTCGCGCAGAACGTCTCCTCGCCGCCGTCGACCGCGACCACGTCCGCGGCGGCCACGGTGGTCGTGCGCCCGGCCTCGAGCACGCGCCCGCGGGCGACGACGGTGGCGCCCTTCGCCGGAGCGAGGATCTTGACGGTGTAGTCCGTCGTCATGCAGACCCATCCGGCGGGCAGCAGCGTGCCCGCCGCCGATCCGCCCGCGAAGTCGGCGAGGGCGCCGAGGACGCTGCCCGCGACGAACCCGTCGTGCTGGGTGTGTTCGGGGCGCACCGCGAGGACCAGCTCGACCTCGCCGGGTGTCACCGAGGCGAAGGCGAACCCGAGGTGGGCGGCGGCGGGCATCGTCAGCACCGCCGCGCGGACGGCGGCGGCGAAGTCGGGGTCGGGCGCGTCCATCAGGCTCCTTCGGGGACGGCGTGCACGTCGTCACGGTGAACGACTACCTCGCCA
>NZ_JACBXB010000678.1 GCF_013870575.1 Pseudonocardia pini | reverse complement strand
AGTGGCGACGTCCGGCACGACGGTGTCCGGCACGAGGGTGTCCGGCACGACGGTGTCCGGACGCCGGCGGGGGCGGGGATCTCTACCGCGACCGACCTCGCGACCTGGGTGAAGGCGATGGTCGGCGGACAGCTGCTCGACGCCGACACCCAGCGGGCCCGGATGGACTCGCTGCAGCCCACCGGCGCAGGCGCGGACTACGGCTTCACCCTCTCCGAGCCCCTGCTCTACGGCTCAGGCAGCGGCCGGGACACCGCTATCGTGACCAGCCCCGATCCGCCGAACGAGGAGCTCCACCATGCAGCGTCGCCCGCCGGCACCTCGACGCCGGCCACCGTCCCTCGCCCGCGCCCTCGTCGGTGTGCTCGCGCTCCTGCTGGTCGGGGCCTGCGGGTCCGGGGTCGCGGCCTCGGGGACCGTGAAGACCGAGGACCGGGGGTTGCAGGGCTTCGACTCGGTGGAGTTCGCGGCCGCGGGCACCCTGACGATCGAGCAGACCGGGACCGACTCCGTCCGGATCAGCGCCGACGAGGCGTACCTGCCGTCGCTGACCAGCGAGGTGAACGGCCGCACGCTCCGCCTCGGCGTCCGGCCGGGGACGAGCATCGACGGCGGCGGGGACATCCGCTACACGGTTACCGTCGCGTCGCTCACCGACCTCGAGGTGTCGGGGGCGGGTGAGGTCACCGTCAGCGGTGTCGACACCCCGGAGCTCGCGGTCGTGCAGAGCGGGGCGGGCCGGATCACCGTCACCGGCCGGACGACCTCGTCGAGGGTCGAGCTGAGCGGGACCGGCGCCTACGACGGACGCGGGCTGGCGGCGGAGAACGTCGACGTCTCGGTCAGCGGTGCGGGCAGCGCGGAGCTCACCGCGACGGCGACGCTGAACGCCCAGGTCAGCGGGGTCGGCGACGTGGGGTACCTCGGCGACCCCACCGTGACCCAGGAGGTCTCCGGGGTGGGTGAGATCAAGAAGCTCTGACCCGAGGGCCTGACGGTCGGGTGACCGAGCCAGTCAGCCGGCCCGGCCGCCGTGCCAGCGGAAGGGATCGTCCTCGAGCGCGGCGCGGTCCCACTGACCGAGATCGGCAGCGGCGGCGTAGGTGGAGTGGAGGAACTCCGCGACCGCGCGGTCGGGGTCGGGGGCGGCGCGGGCGGCCTCGTACGGCAGCAGGAACTGCTGGAACTCGGTGCTGTAGAAGGCGCCGTCGGGGCCGACGGGCCGGTCGGCGAACCCGTCCGGAGCGGGGTAGGCGTAGGAGTAGAACGCGCCCTCCTCGCCGCCGCCGGGCCAGAAGCCGCAGCTGGAGAGCTCGCGGGAGTAGCCCTCGACCATGACCCAGTCCCCGCAGTTGGGGACCCCGCCCGGGTGCGGCGGGGCCGAGCGGCCGGAGAACCGGGTGCAGGCGAGATCCATGCCGCCCCAGAAGAAGTGCACGGGGCTGACCTTGCCCACGAAGTGCGACCGGAACTCGCCGATCACCCGGTTCGCCTGCAGGAGCTGGCGCCAGAACAGGGCGGCCGCCTCGCCGTCGTAGGAGGCGTGGTGGTGGTCCTCGGCGAAGGGGATGGCCGGGTCGACCTCGTTGGGGTGCGCGCGGATCCGTGCCTCGATGCCGAGGCCGCCCAGCAGGTCCAGGAGCTGCGCGTAGAACTCCGCGACCGACATCGGCCGCAGGGGCAGGCTCCGGGTGCCACCGGCGCTGCTGCGGACCTCGAGCCGGTGGTCGAGGAAGTCGAACTCGATCTCGAACGCGCCGTCGCGGTAGGGGATCGTGGACGTCGTCAGGCCGCGCGGGCTGACGTAGAGGGTCACCTGCCACCAGTGGTTGAGCAGCGGGGCGTGGGCCATGCGGATCTTGCCCACGATCTGGGTCCACAGGTGCAGGGTCTCGCGGGTGGGGGTCCAGTCCGACACCCGCAGGCTCGGCCAGCTCGTCGTGGTCGTCGACACGTGCCGAGTCTGGCGCATCGCGGCGCCCGGCGGATCGGTCGCCTGATCGGTCATGCGCGGACCGACTACCGTCGGGAGCCATGGAGCTGTTCGGGCGGCGGGACGAGACCGCGGCCCTGGACGGGCTGCTGGCGCGGGCGGCGGCGGGTGCGGGGTCCGGGCTCGTCGTCTGGGGTGAGCCGGGAATCGGCAAGACCGCCCTGCTGGATCACGCCGTGGAGGCGGCCTCCGACCTGACGGTGCTGCGCTGCCGGGGAACCCGGATGGAGGCGGGGCTCGCCTTCGCGGCGCTGCACGAGCTGTTGTGGCCGGTGCGGGACCGGCTGGGGGCGCTCGCCGAGCCGCAGGCCGCCGCCCTGCGCGGTGCGCTGGGGATGAGCGGCGACCCGGCCAACCGCTTCCTGATCGGCGCCGCGGTGCTGTCCCTGCTCTCCACCCTCGCCCGGGAACGACCGGTGCTGGCCGTGGTGGACGACGCCCAGTGGGTCGACGAGGCCACCGCCCACTGCCTGGGCTTCGTCGCCCGGCGGGTGCGGACCGAGCCGATCGTGGTGCTCCTCGCCGCCCACGACGATCCCGCCTCGGGGCCGTGGGAGGGGCTGCCGGCGCTGGAGGTCGCGGGCCTGGCGGACCACGACGCCCGACGCCTGGTCGCCGCCGCCGTCCCGGCGGCCGAGGAGTCCCTGGTCAGCCGGACCGTGCGGACCGCGGGCGGCAACCCCCTCGCTCTGCACGAGCTGCCCACCGTCGACCGCGAGTCCGACGACGAGGTGTCCGTCGGGCCCCGGTTGCAACGGGCGTTCTGCGCGCGGGCCGAGGCGCTCAAGCCCGCGACCCGGACGTTGTTGCTGCTGGCCGCCGCCGAGGACCGGGGCGACCGCCACCTCGTCGCGCGGGTCGGCGCCGAGTGGGGGATCGACTCGACGGCCTGGGAGGAGGCACTGCGTTCCGGGCTGCTCCAGGCCTCGGGAGCCCGCCTGGAGTTCCGGCATCCGCTGGTGCGGGCGGCGCTCTACGACGGGGCGCCCTTCGCGGAGCGGCAGGCCGTGCACCGCGCGCTGGCCGCGGGTCTGCCGAGCGACGCCGTCGAGGAACGGGCCTGGCACCTGGCTGCCGCCGCGGACGCCGCGGACGAGGACGTCGC
>NZ_JACBXB010000677.1 GCF_013870575.1 Pseudonocardia pini | reverse complement strand
CTCTGTGCTGTTGCCACGGCTTCGGCGGTGCGCTTGAGCCCCGCTACATTGTCGGCGCAGGACCACTTGACCAGTGAGCTATTACGCACTCTTTCAAGGGTGGCTGCTTCTAAGCCAACCTCCTGGTTGTCTGGGCGATCCCACATCCTTTCCCACTTAGCGCACGCTTAGGGGCCTTAGCCGGTGATCTGGGCTGTTTCCCTCTCGACTACGAAGCTTATCCCCCGCAGTCTCACTGCCGCGCTAACAGTACCGGCATTCGGAGTTTGGCTGATTTCAGTAAGCTTGTCGGCCCCCTAGACCATCCAGTGCTCTACCTCCGGTACCCACCACGCGACGCTGCACCTAAATGCATTTCGGGGAGAACCAGCTATCACGGAGTTTGATTGGCCTTTCACCCCTACCCACAGCTCATCCCCCAGGTTTTCAACCCTGGTGGGTTCGGGCCTCCACGACGTCTTACCGACGCTTCACCCTGGCCATGGGTAGATCACTCCGCTTCGGGTCTACACCCCGCGACTATGACGCCCTATTCAGACTCGCTTTCGCTACGGCTACCCCACACAGGTTAACCTCGCCACGAAGCATAACTCGCAGGCTCATTCTTCAAAAGGCACGCCATCACATCCCGAAGAACGCTCTGACGGCTTGTAGGCACACGGTTTCAGGTACTATTTCACTCCCCTCCCGGGGTACTTTTCATCTTTCCCTCACGGTACTAGTCCGCTATCGGTCATCAGGGAGTATTTAGGCTTAACGGGTGGTCCCGCCAAATTCACAGCAAATTTCACGAGCTCGCTGCTACTCGGGAGCAACGCCCACACCACCACACAAGTTTTCGCGTACGGGGCTCTCACCCACTACGGCGACCCTTTCCAGAAGTCTTCCACTAACCCATGTGAAATGATGTCCAAGGCTCGGCAGAACCCTGACGGCGAAATCCCACGACACCGCATCCGCAACCCCTGCCGGGTATCACACGAACACGGTTTAGCCTCATCCGCTTTCGCTCGCCACTACTCACGGAATCACGGTTGTTTTCTCTTCCTGTGGGTACTGAGATGTTTCACTTCCCCACGTTCCCTCCGAACGACTATGAATTCATCGCACGGTGACGCCCCATGACGGGCGCCGGGTTTCCCCATTCGGACACCCTCGGATCACAGCTAGGTTGACAACTCCCCGAGGACTATCGCGGCCTCCCACGTCCTTCATCGGCTCCTGATGCCTAGACATCCACCATGTGCCCTTAAACACTTGACCACAACAAGATGCTCGCATCCACTATGCAACACTCAACACACAACCACACACCCGATCCACCGCTCTCCACCACCACCACAACGGAAGCGTTAGAAGAACCAGATCAAGCCGCGGCCAAGAAAAGACACCAAGTGTCTTCTCAGGACCCAACAGTGTGCCGAACCTCTTGCTCTAGCAGCAAAATGTGTTCCACCCAGCGCCCCCATCCACGACCGGCCACAACCGATCGAAGACCACAACAGGGACGAATCAGTGAAAGGACCCCGAAAACTCGGGGACGCTCACCACTCGGTGAGACTCCTTAGAAAGGAGGTGATCCAGCCGCACCTTCCGGTACGGCTACCTTGTTACGACTTCGTCCCAATCGCCAGTCCCACCTTCGACGACTCCCTCCACAAGGGTTGGGCCGCCGGCTTCGGGTGTTACCAACTTTCGTGACGTGACGGGCGGTGTGTACAAGGCCCGGGAACGTATTCACCGCAGCGTTGCTGATCTGCGATTACTAGCGACTCCAACTTCATGGGGTCGAGTTGCAGACCCCAATCCGAACTGAGACCAGCTTTAAGGGATTCGCTCCACCTCACGGTCTCGCAGCCCTCTGTACTGGCCATTGTAGCATGTGTGAAGCCCTGGACATAAGGGGCATGATGATTTGACGTCATCCCCACCTTCCTCCGAGTTGACCCCGGCAGTCTCCCATGAGTCCCCGCCATTACGCGCTGGCAACATGGAACAAGGGTTGCGCTCGTTGCGGGACTTAACCCAACATCTCACGACACGAGCTGACGACAACCATGCACCACCTGCACACCAACCACAAGGGAAGCCCTATCTCTAGGGATGTCTGGTGCATGTCAAACCCAGGTAAGGTTCTTCGCGTTGCATCGAATTAATCCACATGCTCCGCCGCTTGTGCGGGCCCCCGTCAATTCCTTTGAGTTTTAGCCTTGCGGCCGTACTCCCCAGGCGGGGCGCTTAATGCGTTAGCTGCGGCACAGAGACCGTGGAATGGCCCCCACACCTAGCGCCCACCGTTTACGGCGTGGACTACCAGGGTATCTAATCCTGTTCGCTCCCCACGCTTTCGCTCCTCAGCGTCAGTTTCGGCCCAGAGACCCGCCTTCGCCACCGGTGTTCCTCCTGATATCTGCGCATTTCACCGCTACACCAGGAATTCCAGTCTCCCCTGCCGAACTCTAGTCATGCCCGTATCGACCGCAAGCTCAGGGTTAAGCCCCAAGTTTTCACGACCGACGCGACAGACCGCCTACGAGCTCTTTACGCCCAATAATTCCGGACAACGCTCGCACCCTACGTGTTACCGCGGCTGCTGGCACGTAGTTGGCCGGTGCTTCTTATCCAGGTACCGTCACTTGCGCTTCGTCCCTGGCGAAAGAGGTTTACAACCCGAAGGCCGTCATCCCCCACGCGGCGTCGCTGCGTCAGGCTTTCGCCCATTGCGCAATATTCCCCACTGCTGCCTCCCGTAGGAGTCTGGGCCGTGTCTCAGTCCCAGTGTGGCCGGTCGCCCTCTCAGGCCGGCTACCCGTCGTCGCCTTGGTGGGCCATCACCCCACCAACAAGCTGATAGGCCGCGGGCCCATCCCTCACCGAAAAACTTTCCACCAACCCCCATGCGGAAGAAGGTCATATCCGGTATTAGACCCAGTTTCCCAGGCTTATCCCAGAGTGAAGGGCAGGTCACCCACGTGTTACTCACCCGTTCGCCGCTCGTGTACCCCGAAGGGCCTTACCGCTCGACTTGCATGTGTTAAGCACGCCGCCAGCGTTCGTCCTGAGCCAGGATCAAACTCTCCAACAAAATCTGGCTCTAGCTG
>NZ_JACBXB010000676.1 GCF_013870575.1 Pseudonocardia pini | reverse complement strand
GCACTTGCGGCGGCGGGCGACCCGGTCCTCGGAGTGGAACAGGCCTGTGCCGCGGCGGGGCGGGTGAGCACGGCGATGGACGTGGACCTCGTCGGCTGTTCCCTCGACGGGTGGAACGCCCTGGTGGAGGTGCGGGTGGAGCGGCCCTGGTCCGTGCTCACCCGCGATGCCGCGAGCGCCCGGGCCCACGCCGGTCCCCTGGCAGACCTTGCACCCGACCCGCTGACGGGCCCAGCCCGGCCTGCGGCACCGGTGTCGGGGGCGAGCGGTCGAGGCCTCGGGATGAGTGACCGGACCGGTGGAGCGGGCGGAGTGCGCCCACGCCGTGGCGGTCGCCCGTCCGACCTTTCACGGGGCGGCTCTCGTCGTAGCACTCGAACCGATCGACGACCTCCGCCGGAGGCCCACTCCCGCACCGGGTCTCCTGGGTCCGGAAGGGATCCGCGGGCCACCGAGCCCCGGACCACGCGCACGCTCCCCGGACAGGGTGGGACCGGAGCGCTCCGGCGCTCTCCGAACGGGACCACCGCATCCCCCCCGCCGCTGCCCGGCCCCCGGCGGCGGGCGAGGATCGAGAGCTCCGTCGGCCCGGCGTCAGGCCCGCAACGCGCGCAACACCACGTCGAGCACCGCCACGGCGCCTGCCTTGTCCAGGGGGACGTTCCCGTTGCCGCACTTGGGCGACTGCACGCACGAGGGGCAGCCGGTGCGGCAGGCGCAGTCCCGGATCGCCGAGCGGGTGGCCCACAGCCAACGCTCCAGCACCGCGTGCCCGCGCTCGGCGAGACCGGCCCCGCCCGGGTGCCCGTCGTGGACGAACACGGTGGGCGACCCGGTGTCCGGGTGCAGGGCCGTGGACAGCCCGCCGATGTCCCAGCGGTCGCAGATCGCGAACAGCGGCAGCAGCCCGATGGCCGCGTGCTCGGCGGCGTGCAGCGCACCCGGGACCCGCGGGGGGTCGATGCCCACCGCGGCCAAGGCGGTGTCCGCGATCGTGTACCAGACCGAGCGCGTCTCGAGGACCTGCGCGGGCATGTCCAGCGGGACCGTGTCCAGCACAGCGCCACCGGCCGCGCGGCGCTGGTAGGCCACGACCTGTCCGGTCACCCGGACGTCGCCGAAGAAGACCGAGACAGGGCCGTGGTCGGTGCGTTCGCGCACGGCCACCACCTCGACGTCCGCGGTCGAGCGGGCGTCCGTGCGCCAGTCCGGCTCCTCCCGGTGCAGCAGCGCGACCCCGGTGTCGAGATCGAGGTCGTCCACCACGTAGCTCTCGCCCCGGTGCAGGTAGACCGCCCCGGGATGGACGGTGCCGGGGGCCGAGGCGCCGTCGACCGTGCCGAGCATCCGTGCCGTCTCCGCCTCGACCAGGGCGACCTGTCCCAGACCGGAGCCGCGGATGTCCACCGAGGCCGCGGGCTGCTCCCGGGTGGTCGGCCAGAACCAACCGGCGGGCCTGCGGCGCAGCACGCCGTCCTCGACCAGCTCGTCGAGGATCTCCTCGGCGACGGGCCCGCCGAACACCTCGGCCACGTCCTGGGCGGTGAGCGGCAGCTCGGCTGCGGCGCACACCAGCTGCGGGGCCAGCACGTACGGGTTGCCGGGATCGAGCACGCAGCTCTCCACGGGTGCGCCGATCAGCGCCCGCGGATGGTGCACCAGGTAGGTGTCCATCGGGTCGTCCCTGGCCACGAGGACCACGAGGGCCTCGTCCGCGGCGCGGCCCGCGCGCCCGGCCTGCTGCCAGAAGGAGGCGCGGGTGCCGGGGAAACCCGCGACGATCACCGCGTCCAGCCCCGCGATGTCCACCCCGAGCTCGAGGGCGTTGGTCGTGGCCACGCCGAGCAGGGCGCCGCTCATCAGGGCGGCCTCCAGCTCCCGCCGCTCCTCGGGGAGGTATCCGCCGCGGTAGGCGGCGACCCGGTCGACCAGCCCCGGGTCGACGTCCGCCACGATCCGCTGGGCACCGAGGGCCGCGGTCTCGGCGCCGCGCCGCGACCGCACGAACGCCAGGCTCCGGGCCCCCTCGATGACCAGGTCGGCGAGCATCCTGGAGGACTCGGTGGAGGCGGGCCTGCGCACCGGGGCGCCGTTCTCGCCGGTCAGCTCGGGCAGCAGCGGCGGCTCCCAGAGCGCCACGGTGCGGCCCGCGCTCGGCGACCCGTCCTCCGTGACCGCCCGGACCTCCCGACCGGTGAGCGCGCAGGCGAACTCGGCGGGCCGGGCCACCGTGGCGGAGGCCAGCACGATCGTCGGGGCGGCGCCGTAGCGCCGCGCGACCCGCAGCAGTCGCCGCAGCAGCAGCGCCACGTGCGAGCCGAACACCCCGCGATAGGTGTGGCACTCGTCCACGACCACATAGGCGAGCCTGCGGAGGAAGCCCGACCAGCGGCCGTGCCGGGGCAGCACCGACCGGTGCAGCATGTCCGGGTTGCTGAGGATCCAGCGGCCGTGTCGGCGGATCCAGTCGCGCTCGTCCATCGGGGTGTCGCCGTCGAGCGTGGTGGGGCGCAGATGGTCCAGGCCCAGCTCGCGCAGGGCCCGCAGCTGGTCCCCGGCCAGGGCCTTGGTCGGCGACAGGTAGAGGGCGGTGGCGCGCGGGTCCTCGGTCAGCGTGGTGAGCACCGGCAGCTGGTAGACGAGCGACTTCCCCGACGCCGTGCCGGTCGCCACGACGACGTCCCGCCCGGCGTGCGCGTGCTCCGCGCCCTCGGCCTGGTGGCTCCACGGCTGCGCGACCCCCACCCGCCGGAAGGCCTCGACGACCTCGGCGGGCGCCCAGTCCGGCCAGTTCACCGCGCGCCCCGCACGCGGCGGCAGCCGCACCGCGTGGCGGAGGGGGTTCAGCGGATCCCCGTCCTTCGGCGACTCGTCATCCTCGGGCAGCTCGCCCGAGGGGCCCAGCTCCAGGATCGGGACCTCGGGATCCACCCCCGAGCCTGCGAGCACACGGGCGAGCAGCTCCAGCCCGCGGGCAGAGCGGAGCACGGGCCCGTCCGGCTCGGCGATCCGCTGGTCCTGCACACCGTCGAGGCTTGCACACCGCACCGACAGCCCCGCGGTCCGCACCCGAGCGGCGAGGCGACCGGCTCCGCGAGATC
>NZ_JACBXB010000675.1 GCF_013870575.1 Pseudonocardia pini | reverse complement strand
TCGAAGCGGGGGCAGGCTCGTCGACGGCGGGGGTGTCGGTCTGCGGGAGGTCCGCGAGGGGCTTGGGGGTGCGGTCCGGGTGCAGGTCGCCCTGGCCGGTCGCGGGTGCGCCCGGGGCCAGCGAGAGCGTCGCGGGCTCGCTCTCCGGCAGGGCCCACTGCTTCGTCCAGTCCAGGTGCATCGCCGTGTCGCCGCCCGCGGGCGGGAAGAGGTCCAGCTGAATGGTCATGTTCATGGCGCCGGGCGGGAAGTGGCTGGTGTCGGTGGTGGAGTACCACTCCTCGCCGTTGAGGTACGCCGTCATCGTCTGAGGCGTCCACTCCAGCGCGAAGGCCGTCCACTCGGTGGCGTCGTGCGTGACCGAGCCGTACTCCTGGTCGTTGTTCTCGCCGTAGTGCAGGAAGAAATCGGTGTCCTGACGGTCGTCGGCGCTGATCTCCATCCAGTCGATCTCGCCGCCGACCGGCCAGTCCTCCTTCACCGGCCACAGCAGGATCACCGGGTGGTAGCCGCCGGCGCCCGGGTCGGAGCGCACGCAGGTCTCCCAGCGGCCGTAGCGCTGGCCGGGGTGCCAGCTCATCGCGGCGGTGTTGCCCTGCTCGTCGCCCGCGAGGGTCACGACGCCGTCCTTGACCGCGATCTGGTCGGGCGTCCGCGTGCCCTTCTTGTCGTGCCCCGGCTCGGGGCCGTAGGGGTGCCAGTCGGGCGGCAGCGCGGTGCCGTCGAAGTCCGACCGCCGGGTCGGCTCCCCCCAGTTCAGGGCATCCGCGGCGGTCTGCGCGCACTTCGACGGCGTGGCGGCGGGTGCGGCGGCACCAGGCTCAGCAGCACCGGGCTCAGCGGCACCAGGCCCAGCAGCACCGGGCTCAGCGGCACCAGGCCCAGCGACACCAGGCCCAGCGGCACCAGGCTCAGCAGCACCCCCGGCCTGCGCCGACGGCGCAGCGGCACCGGGCTCGGCCGCCAGCGCGGGAGTTGCACTCAGACCCGTCAGCGCCACCACGGCACAACCGGTCAGTGCGACGGCCAGCATTCGCGACCGGACGGTGGAGCGCATCAGGAGCACCTCTCGTCACATCTGCATCAGGACTGCGCTTATTTCACACCAGATCGTGAGCGATGCCAGCCGGGTCACCCGGTCCAGCGCCACCCGAACGTGGCGCAGCGTGCTCGAGACAGCGCGAAACGTCACCATCCGTGAAGGGTCCAGATCACCCCACGTGACAGCCCCCGCCGCGCCCGGAAGACTCGGCGCCGTGCCCACACCCGCGCTCGCCACCGCCCTGGACCTGGCTCCGCACCCCGAGGGCGGCTGGTACCGCCGCACCTGGACCTCGCCCGTGACCGTCGAGACCGACCACGGTCCGCGACCGACCGCCACCGCGATCCTGTACCTGCTCGACGGGGAGTCACGATGGCATCGGGTCCGCTCGACGGAGCTGTGGATGTGGCACTCCGGCTCCGGGATCGAGCTGTCGGTGGGCGAGCAGCCGGGGCAGGGCGTGGCGTTCAGCCTCAACGCCCACACCCCGCAGCAGCACGTGCCTGCGAACTGGTGGCAGTCCGCGGCGCTGCGCGGGAGCGAGCCCGCACTCGTCTCGTGTGTGGTGTCCCCCGGGTTCGACTTCGAGGACTTCGAGCTGGCGTGAGGATTCTCCGGACCCTGCTGTCGATCGGGTACCCCGCCGTTCGTCGGTGACCCGAAGGACCCACCCGAGGAGGACCGATGAAGTACATGTTGCTGATCTACGCGGGCACCGACGTGACCGAGCCGGAGTGCACGCCCGCCGACTGGCAGGCCTGGGACAAGGACCTGCACGACGCCGGGGTGAAGGTCTCGGGCGAGTCCCTCGCCGACCTCGTCAGCGCCACCACGGTGCAGGTCGCGAAGGGCTCCCGGACCGTCACGGACGGCCCGTTCGCCGAGACCCGCGAGCTGCTGGGCGGGTTCGTGGTGATCGACGTCCCTGACCTGGACGTCGCGTTGGACTGGGCGGCGAGCTGCCCCGGCTCGCGCGACGGCGGCGCGATCGAGGTCCGGCCCGTCGCCGACCTCGGCTGATGGGCTCCCCGGTGCACACGCACGTCGAGGCCGTCTTCCGGGAGGAACGCGGTCGGCTGCTCGCCTCGCTCGTGCACCGGTTCGGCGATCTCGACCTGGCCGAGGAGGTCGCGTCGGAGGCCGTCGAGGCGGCGCTGCGCACCTGGCCGCGAGACGGCGTGCCGACGAAGCCCGGCGCCTGGCTGCTCACCACGGCTCGGCGTCGGGCGGTCGACCGGCTGCGCCGCGACCAGGTCCAGGCGCGCAGGCTGGCCGTCCTGGCCGCGGAGGGCGAGCGCCACGAGCCGGCCCCGGAGCTCGCGGACGGCCTGCCGGACGAGCGGCTGCGGCTCTTCTTCACCTGCACCCACCCGGCGCTCTCCGCGGAGGACCGCACGGCGCTGACCCTGCGCTGCCTCGCCGGGCTGGACACCCCCGACGTCGCGCGGGCCTTCCTCGTGCCGACCGCCACGATGGCCCAGCGGATCGTGCGGGCCAAGAAGAAGATCCGCGAGGCCAGGATCCCCTTCCGCGTCCCGGGCCCGGACGAGCTGCCCGAACGCCTCCCGGGCGTCCTCCAGGTCGTCTACCTGGTCTTCACGGAGGGCTACGCCGATCCGGAGCGCGACGACCTCGCCGCGGAGGCGATCCGGCTCGCCCGCGTCCTCCACCGCCTGCTGCCCGAACGAGAGGTGGCCGGGCTGCTCGGCCTGCTCCTGCTGACCGACGCCCGGCGGGCCGGACGCGGGGTGCCCCTCGAGGAGCAGGACCGCACCCGGTGGGACGCGGCGCTGATCGCCGAGGGCACCGCGCTCGCCGAGGCCGCCCTGACCGGCGGTCCGCCGGGGCCGTACGGGGTGCAGGCGGCGATCGCGGCCCTGCACGCCGAGGCACCGGACGTCGCGGGCACGGACTGGGCCCAGATCGTCGCGCTCTACGACGTCCTGCACCGGCTCACGCCGACCCCGGTCGTCGCGCTGAACCGGGCTGCGGCCGTCGCGATGCGAGACGGGCCGGAACAGGGCCTCGCCCTGCTCGACGAGCTCGCCGCCGATCCGGC
>NZ_JACBXB010000674.1 GCF_013870575.1 Pseudonocardia pini | reverse complement strand
GTTCGGCGGTGCGGCCACGCTCGCGGCCGCCTCACCGGGCCCGGCGCCACGGCCTGTGGGGACACGGTGGCGATACTCGCCATCGGTACCTGCGGCCCCGACCGGCCTGCGCCGACCGTCGGATGAGCGAGCCCCGTCCGGGACGGCGCACGAACACCCGGCGACCGGACAGGACCGCACGGGCTCGGCGCACGTCCTGGAACCTCGTCGGTGCAACTCAGCAGCCCCTTGCCCGGGCGCTCCGGCGCGGTCCGCAGAACACGGCTGCCCGGTCCGCCGGTCGCGGGAGCGGGCAGCTCGCGTGCGGCGGCGTCCCGGGGTCGGGCCGCCGTGCCGGAGCGGACAGCGGGGTGTTCATCGGTCCTCCTGGTCCTCCTGGGCATCGGTTCGGACGAGGTCCTCGAAGGGGCGGCGTGGGGTGAGCGGGACCGGCCAGCCGTGGCCGAGGCGCAGGACCACCTGCGGCGGTCGCAGGCCGCCCACCAGCCTGCGCATGGCCTCCCGGACCTCCGGCACCTCGACGAGCTGGGACAGGAACGAGACGGCGAGTCCGTGGGTGGTCGCGGTCAGCAGCACCCGCTGCAGTGCCTCGCCCGCCCGGATCTCCTCGCGCTGGCCGTCGGAGTGCACGGTCAGGATCGCGATCAGCGGCTCGGCCTCGAAGGCGGTCTGCTGTCGGCCGGTACCGCGGGTGAAGTCCCGCATCACCCAGGTCGAGTTCGGCTGGGGGAGCGGGCCGCCGGCCGTCGCGGGGACGCCGTCCGGGCGCGGCTCCCCGTGCCCGGTCCAGTGGTCGAGCTCGGCGGTGAACGCCGGGTCGGCGATCTGCACGCCGTGCGCGCGCCGGGCGAGATCGCCCAGCTCGATCCGCTGGGCGGGGTCGGTCACGAGGTGCAGCCAGGTCCCCTCGTCGAGCGCGGCGCGGCGCAGTGCGTACCGCGCGGTGGCGGGGACCTCGGCGTCGCTGAAGGGCCTGCGGTTGGTGCGTCGGCGCGGGACGGCCTCGAGCAGACGCCGCTGCTCGGGTGTCGCGCGCCGCGCACCGCCACGCCGCACGACCGCGATCAGGTCGGGCCTGTCCGGGTCCGGGAGGATGCTGACCAGGGGTTTGATGCCGAGGCCGAGTAGCGCGAGCCGCAGGTTGAACAGCGCCGCCCCGCAGGCGATCCGCAGTTCGCGGCCACTCGGATCGGCGACCGGTAGCTGTCTGGTCCGGTCGGCGTGGAGCTCGATCTCGGCGTCCGAGATGCGGAACGCCCAGGGCTGGGTGTTGTGCAGGGACGGGGCTCGCACCGCCGTCTCCATCACGTCGTGCACTTCGTCCTCGGTCAAGCCGAGGGCGGTCGTCGTCTGGATCATCACCGCTCACCGCCACCGCCGCCGGCCTCCCCGGGGGGCCGGGTCCACAGCGAGGGTCCCGCCGGCCGACGTCGCCGGACTACCGACGAAGGTCCCGACCGCGCGGGGTGTTCGACCCGTCCGTGACCCGGGCGCGTGGGTCAGGATGTGTCACGGTGGGACCACGAGGAGGTGCAGCGGCATGGCGACGGGTACGGACGGCGGCTCCCCGCTCTCCGCGGTGTTGTCGGGCCTCCGCCTCGACGAGCTCGTGGGAGAGGTCCAGGACCGCCTCGATCAGATCGTCGCAGGCCGCGACCGGATGCAGAGCCTGCTCGACGCCGTGCTGGCGGTCGCGGCGGGCCTGGAGCTGGAGACGACCCTGCGGCGGATCGTGCAGTCCGCAGTGGACCTCGTCGACGCCCGCTACGGGGCGCTGGGGGTCCTGGCCGCCGACGGGTCGATCGCCCGGTTCATCGACGTGGGCCTGCACCCGGGCCGGCGCGAGGCGATGGGGCGACCGCCGACCGGCAAGGGCCTGCTGGGACAGCTGATCCTGGAGCCCGCACCCCTGCGGCTGGCCGACCTGAACGCCCACCCGGCGTCGGTCGGCTTCCCGGCCCACCACCCGCCGATGAGCAGTTTCCTCGGCGTCCCGGTCCGCGTCCGGGAGTCGGTCTTCGGCAACCTCTACCTGACCGAGAAGGTCGGGGGTGGCGAGTTCACCGCCGACGACGAGGTCGTCCTGCAGGCGTTGGCGGCCGCCGCCGGGATCGCGGTGCAGAACGCCGACCTGTTCGAGCAGAGCCGTGTGCGCAGGCAGTGGTTGGAAGCGCTCGGCGAGGTCCGTGCCGAGGTGCTGAACGGCGCGGAGGAGCAGGACGTGCTGCGGCTCGTCGCGCTGCGCACGCGGGAGCTGACCCGGTCCTCCGCCACGGTGGTGCTGCTCGGTCCCGACGAGGAGGGGCGCTACGAGCTCGGGGCGTCGGACGGGGCTGCCCTGCACCTGCCGGAGGAACGCCTCGACGCGGGCAGCACGCTGGTCGAGCTCGCCGAGAGCCGCGGTCCTGTCCTCGCAGACACACCCAGGACCCTGATCGAGGGGTCCTGGGACGGGGCGGGTTTCGGTCCGACGGTGGCGGTCCCCCTGCGTTCGGCGGAGCGGGTCATCGGCGTCCTGCTCGCACTGCGGAGGATCGGCGGGGACCTCTTCCAACCCGCTGAGGTGCCGTTGGTGCTGTCGTTCGCCCAGCAGGCCGCGCTCGTGCTGGAGATCGCCCAGAAGGACCGTGCCCAGCGCCAGCTCGACGTCCTGGCCGACCGGGACCGGATCGCCCGTGACCTGCACGACGTCGTCATCCAGCGGCTGTTCGCCACCGGGCTGAAGCTGCAGAGCACGATGCGCCGCTCGTCGGAGCCGGAGGTGCAGGAGCGCATCGGGCAGGCCGTGGAGGAGCTGGACGAGACGGTCCGGGAGATCCGCACCTCGATCTTCGACCTGCACACCGCCGAACAGGGTGACCACGGAGTGCGCCGGTCGCTGCTGGACGCCGTGACCGAGCTGACCCGGGACTCCGGCTTGGTGGCCTCGCTGCGGACCTCCGGCGCCGTCGACACGCTGGTCCCCGCCGACCTCGCGCCCCACCTCCTCGCCGCTGCGCGGGAGGCGGTCAGCAACGCGGTGCGGCACTCGGGCGGGCGGACCGTGACGGTGACCGTCGAGGCCGGTGCCGATCTCCTCCTGCAGGTGGTCGACGACGGCACCGGCATCC
>NZ_JACBXB010000673.1 GCF_013870575.1 Pseudonocardia pini | reverse complement strand
CCCGGAGCATGTGCTCCGGGGCTTTCTCGCGTTCTCGACCCGGTGCGCATTATGGAGCCACAACGGTCGCGGCGGCCCCAGAAGAAGACAGTTATGGCTCCATGATGCGGCAGTTCCGGACCGGGTGAGCGAACGGCACTCTCGTTCACTGTTGTCCCGCACCGCCGAACACCAGTGATGAGCGCAGTGCCGTTCGAGGTGCTGCGGGGGCGCGGCGTCACTAGCACCGCCCACCGACAAGAACGGGTGCTCGGCCCGGTCCGGGGCCGGGTTGTCCACGCTCGATGGCGGTCATCCACAGGTTTTCTCCCGATCCGTCGGAGCCCTCCTCCAGGGCTGATGCTGGCTCCAGCGAGTGCGGAACCAGCCAGCGAGGAGAAGACCATGACGGACATCCTGACGACGGTCGTCGGCCGACTGACGAACCGACCGGTGCGCCGGGAACTGGGCAGCGGCCGGGAGGTCGTGTCGTTCCGGATGGCGTGCAACCACGCCTACTACGACCGCGAAGCGGCCCAGTGGAAGGAGTCGTCGACCTCCTACGTGTCGGTCGACGTGTGGCGTCGGAACCTCGGGCGGAACGTCGAGGCCTCTTTCGCCAAGGGCGACCCGGTGATGGTGCTCGGCCGGCTCTACGTGCGGGAGTACGAGCAGGAGGGCCGACCCCGCACTGCGGTCACGCTCGTGGCCGAGGCGGTCGGTCCGGACCTCAACACCGCGATGGCGGTGGTCAACCGCGTGCGGCGGGCTGCGGACGGCAGTCTGCTGGAGGACGGATCCCCGCTGTCGGAGGGACCGCACGGGCCGGGCACCCCACTGCCGCGCCCGATCCCGGCGGAGGTCGAGCCGGAGGAGCAGCTCGTGGGCACACCTGTCGGCGGGGCGTGAAGTGACCGGAACTACCATCGTCCTCGTGCCGGAGTTCATCTACACCATGAAGAACGTGCGCAAGGCGCACGGCGACAAGGTCATCCTCGACAACGCGTCGATCAGCTTCTACCCGGGGGCGAAGATCGGTGTCGTGGGTCCCAACGGCGCCGGTAAGTCGAGCGTGCTGCGGATCATGGCGGGGCTGGACCACCCGAACAACGGCGAGGCCTTCCTGGCTCCCGGGGCGACGGTCGGGATCCTCCAGCAGGAGCCCGAGCTGAACGAGGAGAAGACCGTCCTCGGCAACGTGGAGGAGGGTGTCGGCGAGATCAAGCAGAAGCTCGACCGGTACAACCAGATCGCCGAGCAGATGGCCACGGACTACTCGGACGAGCTCATGGAGGAGATGGGCACCCTCCAGGAGGAGCTCGACCACGCGGATGCCTGGGAGCTGGACTCCCAGCTCGAGCAGGCGATGGACGCACTGCGATGCCCCCCACCCGACTCCGAGGTCACCACGCTCTCCGGTGGCGAGCGGCGCCGGGTGGCGCTCTGCAAGCTCCTGCTCTCGAAGCCCGATCTGCTCCTGCTGGACGAGCCCACCAACCACCTCGACGCCGAGAGCGTGCTCTGGCTGGAGCAGTTCCTGAGCTCGTACGCCGGCGCCGTCCTGGCCGTCACGCACGACCGGTACTTCCTCGACAACGTGGCGCAGTGGATCCTCGAGCTCGACCGTGGCCGCACGTTCCCCTACGAGGGCAACTACTCCACGTACCTGGAGAAGAAGGCCGAGCGGCTCGCAGTCTCGGGCAAGAAGGACCTCAAGCTGCAGAAGCGCCTCAAGGAGGAGCTGGCCTGGGTGCGGTCCAACCCGAAGGCCCGCCAGGCGAAGAGCCGTTCGCGGCTCGACCGCTACGAGGAGATGGCCGCCGAGGCGGACCGCAACCGGAAGCTCGACTTCGAGGAGATCCAGATCCCGCCCGGCCCGCGCCTGGGCAACACGGTCGTCGAGGTCTCCCACCTCGACAAGGGGTTCGACGGTCGACAGCTGATCAAGGACCTCTCCTTCTCGCTGCCGCGCAACGGCATCGTCGGGGTCATCGGCCCCAACGGTGTCGGCAAGACCACGCTCTTCAAGACGATCGTGGGGCTCGAGAAGGCGGACTCGGGCGAGGTGAAGGTGGGCGACACGGTCCTCCTGTCGTACGTCGACCAGAACCGCGCCGGGATCGACCCGAAGAAGAACGTCTGGGAGGTCGTGTCGGACGGGTTGGACTACATCCACGTCGGGCAGACCGAGATGCCCTCGCGGGCGTACGTGGCGGCCTTCGGGTTCAAGGGCCCCGACCAGCAGAAGCCTGCGGGCGTGCTGTCCGGCGGCGAGCGCAATCGCCTCAACCTTGCGCTCACCCTCAAGCTCGGTGGCAACCTGATCCTGCTCGACGAGCCGACGAACGACCTGGACGTCGAGACGCTCGGGTCCCTGGAGAACGCGCTGGAGCAGTTCCCGGGCTGCGCTGTCGTGATCTCCCACGACCGGTGGTTCCTGGACCGCGTCGTCACGCACATCCTCGCGTGGGAGGGCACGGAGGAGAACCCGGCGGCGTGGTTCTGGTTCGAGGGCAACTTCGAGGCCTATGAGAAGAACAAGGTCGCCCGGCTCGGAGCGGATGCCGCGCGACCGCACCGTGTCACACACCGTAAGCTCACCCGTGACTGAGAGCGATCGACCCGCGTCGGGAACGGCGGCGGGCTAGACAGCGGGATCGAACCCAGGTGGGTCGGATTGCACGGGAGGGTGCATGACCGAGGCGGTCCGGCACGGCGGGGACGAGTTCTCCGGAGCGGCGCTGACACCGGTGGCGGCGTCGCTGCGGTGGAGCAGGCCCGATCTCACCGCGGGACTCGCCGGGCACGCCGCCGACGTCACGCCGCGGACCGATCCGCTGTGGCTGCGTGCGGCGGGCTGGCGGGTCCATGGGGTGGCGGCGACCGGTGACGGGCGCCGGGCGGTGGCGGAGGTCCTCTCGGAGGTCCTCTCCGGCGGCCGGCGCACCGGTACGGATCCGGGAGGCGTCGATGGGCTGCGTCTGGTCGTCGAGGTCGCGGCGGCGAGCCAGGCCAACGGTGACATCGCCGTGGCCCGCAGGCTCGCCCGGCGGGTGGTCGAGGGCGCCGGCGGATCGGCCGAGCTGCGGCTCGACGCCCGGCTGGTGCTGATCCGGTGTGCCGCGATGGCCGCCGA
>NZ_JACBXB010000672.1 GCF_013870575.1 Pseudonocardia pini | reverse complement strand
GCGGCGAGGTCCAGCCCCGCGCCGATGCAGGCCCCCTGGACCGCCGCGATCACCGGCACCCGGCAGCGCTCGACGCTGGTGAGCACGTCCTGCAGGTCGAGGATGGTGCGGCGCAGGTCCTCCGCGGCGCGGGCCCGGTCCTCGTGCCCGCCGAGCAGCGAGCCCAGCATCGCCAGGTCGATGCCCGCGCAGAAGTTCCGCCCGTTGCCGGAGAGCACCACGACCCGGACCGTGGGATCGGCGTCGAGGGTGTTCACCGCCTCGCGCAGCTCACGCCAGAGCGCGGCGTTCAGCGCGTTGGCCTGCTTCGGCCGGTCCAGCCGCAGCCATCCGATCCCGTCCTTGGTCTCGACGGTGAGCGTCTCGAATCCCATCGGGCGTCCTTCCGGTGCGAATGAAACGGTCAGTCCTGACCGTCCGTCAAACTGCGTCGTGCGGTGCGCTTCCACAAGGCGAGGTGGGGGTCGGTGTCCGGGTCCCGCGGGTCGATGGCGTAGGTCAGCGCCACCCCGCGCATGCTCGTGAACAACAGCTCACGGGTGTCCTCGAACGCGGGATGGCTCGAGTGCACGGGCCCGAACATCGAGGCCACGACGTGCTGGATCGCCACGCCGAGCCTGCGCTCCTCGGGCAGCAGCTCCGTGCGGAGCGCCTCGTCGGTGCGTGCGGCGTTCCACAGCTCCATCGCCGCCCAGAAGTACGGCTGCCGGAAGGTGTCCCACAGCAGCTCGACGGCCCGGTCGATGCGTTCCGGCCCGGTGGTGGAGGCGTGGGGCCAGTTCTCGGTGTCCGAGAGCCGCTCGACGGCGAGGTGCTGGGCCGCGGCGACCAGCAGCGCCGACCGGGACGGGAAGTGGTGCAGCATCCGGCCGCGGGACACGCCCGCCCTGGCCTGGATGGTGACGGTCGTGGCGCCCGCGTAGCCGTCCTCGACGAGGGAGTCCACGGCGGCGTCGAGGATGATCTGGTGGCTGCTCGCCCGGCGTTCGCCCTGGGTGCGGCGCGGGGTCGGTGCGGCCATCCTCACACCCTAGCCTTCCCGACACCCGCGACTGTTTTCCTGGGACCGCCGACCGTGGTCAGCTGATCCGCTCGTCGACGAAGAAGTCCAGCTCCAGGTCCGCCCCGCCGCCGTAGGGCGAGAGGTCCGTGACGCCGGCCTCGCGCAGGATCTCGACGTCGATGAAGGTCTCCCCGGTCCGCTCGGCGGGCAGGTCGAGGACGGCGAGCGCGGCGTCCGCCATGATCTGCGGGTCCCGCGAGCGGTCCACGGTGTCGCTGCCGCCGAGCAGGTTCTGCACGGCCGCTGTCTTGATCGCGGTCTCCGGCCAGAGGCAGTTCGCGGCGATGCCCGCGGACCTGAACTCCTCGGCCCAGCCCACGGTCAGGATGGTCATGCCGAACTTGGACAGCGCGTAGGCCGGGAACTTGCCGAGCCAGTGCGGCGCCATCGTGACCGGCGGGGAGAGCGTGAGCACGCGCGGCCGGTCGGACTTGCGCAGGTGCGGGAGCGCCGCCTTGAACAGCAGGAAGGTGCCCCGCGAGTTGATCTGCTGCATGAGGTCGAACCGCTTGGCGGACAGGTCCTCGGTGCCCGAGAGGTTGAGCGCGGAGGCGTTGTTCACCACGACGTCGATCCCGCCGAAGCGCTCGACCGCCGCGGCGGCGGCACGCTCGACGTCCTCCTCCTTGCGCACGTCCCCGACCACGGCGAGGGCCTGCCCGCCCGCCTCCTCGATCTCGGCGACGGCGGTGTGCACCGTGCCCGGCAGGCGCGGGTCCGGCTGGTCGGTCTTGGCCAGGATCACGACGTTCGCGCCGCGGCGACCCGCGGCGACGGCGATGGCCAGCCCGATGCCCCGGCTCCCGCCGGACATCAGGATGGTGTGGCCTGCGAGGGACTCGGCGGTCACGGGCTGCTCCTCTGTGTGGGGTGCCCCAGACGCTACCAGTCAGACCTGACCGCTTGTCGGTCACGCGGCGAGAGGTCGACCGTTGCGTGATGCAAGGTGGCCGGATGCGCGTCCCGATCCGCTGAATACGGAGGCAGCCTCTTGGTTGTGAGTACAACCACGATGCCAGGTAAGGACAAATCAGTAAAGATCGCGTTACCTCGACCGAGGGTTCCCTCACCTGCACACCGGGAGACCGCATGTCCCGACCCGTCCGACGGCTGCTCGCCCCCCTCGCGGGCGCGCTCGCCCTGACCCTCGCCGTCGGAGCCTGCTCCAGCAGCCCGGAGGCCGCCGAGACCGCGGCCCCCGCCCCCGCCCTCCCCGCGGGGTGGTCCTGGGTGGCGGGCACGGACGTCGCCACGGTCGCGGACGCCGGGACCCAGGTCCTGCCCGCCACCCTGACCGGGGACGACGACGTGTCCTCCCAGGTCACGGACACCTCGCGGACCATCGTGGGCGGCGACGACGTGATCGAGGTCTTCGACGCACTCGGCCGCAGCACG
The DNA here is from genome assembly GCF_013870575.1 of Pseudonocardia pini. Lineage (GTDB taxonomy): Bacteria > Actinomycetota > Actinomycetes > Mycobacteriales > Pseudonocardiaceae > Pseudonocardia > Pseudonocardia pini. Next base: position 658 of record NZ_JACBXB010000672.1, on the reverse strand, counting down.
GACGTCTTCGCCGCACCCGAGGAGTCCGCCACCGAGACCGGGCGCAACGCCGAGCAGACGTTCCTGTTCAACGCGAGCACCGGCACCGAGGGCGTGCTCAGCCTGGGCGGGACGCTGTTCGTGGGCAACAGCGTGCGCAGGCACACCGCACTGGCCGAGCAGCTGCGCGGGACCGGCGCGGCCGCCGTCGTGATCGACAACCTGCAGCCCGCGCCGGAGAAGATCCGCAAGCTCGCCACGGCGCTCGGCATGCCCGCGGCGGGCGAGGAGCTGGCCATCCAGGTCGAGGGCCAGTACGCCGAGGCGGAGCGCATCGCGGCGGGCATCACCGACCGCCCGCGGGTGCTGCACATCTCGGCCACGGGCGCCGGCGGCAACCCTGCGGTGGGCGGGGCGGACACCGCCGCCGCGAACGTCATCCGACTCGCGGGCGGGACCAACGTGGGCGACGAGGCCGGGGTCGAGAACTACTCCGAACTCAGCCCCGAGGGCGTGGTCCAGAGCGAGCCCGACGTGATCCTCGTCAGCGAGAACGACCTCGCGACCTGGGGCGGGCCCGAGCAGATCTTCGCGCTGTTCCCGACCCTCGCGCAGACCCCCGCCGCGCTGGAGGACCGCGTCATCGTGATGCCGGACCTGCAGCTCAAGGGCGGTGGCG
>NZ_JACBXB010000671.1 GCF_013870575.1 Pseudonocardia pini | reverse complement strand
CCCGCAGGCCGATCCGGCGTCCGCGCAGCTCACCCCGGTCGAGGCCGTCGCGGCGAAGGTGCTTCCCAGCGTGGCGCTCCTGCGGGTCGAGGGGGGTGGCCCGGGGGAGGACGAGGGCTCCGGCATCGTGCTCAGCGCCGAGGGCCTGGTCCTGACGAACGACCACGTCGTGTCCGCCGCGGCGGAGGGCGGCACGATCACCGCGGTCCTGGGCGACGGCCGGGCCTTCGTCGGCCGGATCGCGGGCCGGGACACCGGCTCCGACCTCGCGGTCGTCCGGCTCGACGGCGCCACCGGCCTCACCCCCGCCGAACTGGGCAACTCCGACTCGCTGCGGGTGGGGCAGCAGGTCGTGGCGATCGGGGCGCCGCTGGGCCTCGACGGCACCGTGACCACCGGCATCGTCAGCGCCCTCGACCGCGCGGTGAGCGTGGGCGGCGAGCGCGGCGGCAGCCAGGCCACGGTGCTCAACACGGTCCAGCACGACGCCCCGATCAACCCGGGCAACTCCGGCGGTCCACTCGTCGACCTGCAGGGGCGCATCGTGGGGGTCAACTCGGCGATCGCGGGGACCGGTGACAGCCAGGGCGGCTCGATCGGCGTCGGCTTCTCGATCCCGGTCAACCAGGCCGCCCGGGTGGCGGACGAGCTGACCCGGACCGGGCGTTCCACCCGGGCGGTGCTCGGCGTGAGCGTGACGCAGGCGGGTGCGCCCGCCGGGGGCGGCGCCGTGGTGGGTCAGGTGACTCCCGGCGGGCCCGCGGAGCAGGCGGGGCTGCGACCCGGGGACGTCGTCCTCCGGATCGGGGAACGGCTGATCGGCGACGGCGACGAGCTGGTCGCGGCGGTGCGCGACCACCTCCCCGGTGAGCAGGTCACCCTGGTCCTGCCGGACCGTCAGGTCCTGGTCACCCTGGCGGGGGAGCCCAGCTAGCGCCCTGTGGGGGAGCCGGAAGCGGCATCCGGCGCAGAACGACCGTTCAAGCCCCACGGGGGACGTTCCGGGGTCATCATGGGCTCGCGCCGTGGTGCCCCGCGGTGCGACAGGGGCCGCGTCGGCGCCGGAACCCCCTCCCAGCACCGGCGCGGTCCCGCGGGGACCCACCCCTCACGCCGTCGAGTCGCACCACCACTACGGTGAGCACATGGAGATGGCGACCCCGCAGATCGGCCGAGCCCTCGTGGTGATCGTGGACGATCGGGCCGGCCACGGCGAGACCCACGACCGCACCGGCCCCCTGGTGGCCGAGCTGCTGGAGGAGGCGGGCTTCGTCGTCGACGGCGCGGTGACCGTGCCGGGCGAGGCGGTCGCGATCCGCAACGCGCTCAACACCGCCGTGATCGGCGGTGTCGACCTCGTGATCACGGTGGGCGGCACCGGCGTCTCGCCGCGGGACGTCACGGCGGACGCCACGGCGGGCGTGCTGGACCGGCCGATCCCGGGCATCGCCGAGGCGATCCGGGCCTCCGGGCTGGCGGCCGGGGCGGTCGACGCCGGCCTGTCCCGCGGGCTGGTCGGGGTGTCCGGGAGCACCCTCGTGGTGAACCTGGCCTCGTCGCGCGCCGCGGTGCGAGACGGCATGGCCACGCTGTCCCCGCTGGTCGCGCACGTGATCGGCGAGCTGTCGGGGCTCGAGACCTCCTGACCGCACACTGCTGAGCACGGCCGCCGGGCCTCGTCGACCGGCGGCTGCGGCTCAGCCTGCTGCGCTCACGCGGAGGGTGTGGTCCCGTTGCTCGCCGGGGCGTCGGCCTCCGGGCCCGCGGTCGGCGTGGGCGTCGGCGTGGCCGGTGTGGTGGGCTCCGCCGTGGTGGTGGGCGGGGCCGTGGTGGTGGGCGGCGCAGCGGTGGCCGTCGGCGCGGCGGCAGGCTTCTTGAGCGCCTCGCCCACCTTCCCCGTCACCGTGCCGATCTGGTCGCTGTACTTGCCCTTCGTGGCCTCGTCGACCTTCTTGGCCGCCTTCTCGACGAGCGGGCCTGCCTTCTCCTTCGCCTGCTCGGCGTAGGGGCCCGCCTTCTCCTTGGCCTTCTCGACGTACGGCGCGGCCTTCTCGCTCGCCTTGTCCAGGTAGGGCCCGGCCTTCTCCTGCGCCTGGTCCACGTACGGCTTGGCCTTCTCGAGGTACGGCTTGAGCTTGTCGATCACGCTCGTGACGGTGTCCTGCCAGCCCATCGGTCCTCCACCTGCTGTTCGGTGTCCGGTCACCCGGTGTCGATCCAATGGTGGCACCGTTTCGGTTCCGATGTGGCCTGGCACCATGGACGGCATGGCAGAACTGCCGGATCGGGTCCGCCGCAGGCTCGCGGAGGTCTTCGGTGACCCGTTGCCCGAGGTCACCCGGGACGAGCTCGACGACGACCCGCGCCCGGCCGAGCGGGAGCGTGACGATGAGTGGTATCGGGTGAACCGCCCGCCCCACCACGACCAGGACTGACGACGGGCCGGGCTCAGGCCTGGTGCTTGCCCTCGCCGTCCGTGGTCGCCTGCGCCTTGAGCAGGTCACGGATCTCGGCGAGCAGCGCGACGTCCGTGGGCTCCGACGGGCCCGGCTCCTCGCCGCGCTTGCGGCGGTTCTTCAGCGTCTGGATCGGCAGCACGAAGACGAAGTAGACGACCGCCGCGATGATCACGAAGTTGATCGCCGCGCTGATCAGGGCCGAGAAGTCGACGAAGGTGTTCGGCTTGTCGGCCTGGAGCAGGATGCCCAGGCCCGGCACGGACGGCGGGGTGATGGCGTTCAGCAGCGGCTCGATGATGCTGGTCGTGAACGCCGTGACGATCGCGGTGAACGCGGCGCCGATGACGACGGCCACGGCGAGATCGACGACGTTGCCGCGCAGGATGAAGTCCTTGAAACCCTTGAGCACAGTGCCCCCTCCGAACGACCTTGCGGCCGGCTCTTGATCAGTGCTGCGAGCGGAGCGTAACGGCGACCTCGTCCGACAGCGAGGCGGCGGCCACGCGCGTCGCGAGTTCACGCGGGAGTGCGACCAGGGCGGATCGGGCCCGCCCGGCACCTCCGGGACCGGTGGCACCGGACTCCAGGACCGTGAGCACCACGGCGGAGTCGGCCACCACCCGTGGCCCGCCACCCTCGGGCGCGGCGGTGACGACGTC
>NZ_JACBXB010000670.1 GCF_013870575.1 Pseudonocardia pini | reverse complement strand
CGACCGTGGAGCGGAGCAGCCGCGCGGTCTCGGTGAGGGCCTGGTCGAGGCGCGCGAACGCCTCAGGATCGCCGTTCTCCCGGGCGTCGTCGAGGTCCATGCGGGCGGCGAGGACGTACTGGAGCGCGCCGTCGTGCAGGTGCTCGGAGAGCCGGCTGCGCTCGCGTTCCTCGAGGTCGCCGAGCTGGGCGAGCAGGTCGCCGCGGTCCTGGACCAGCGACCCGATGGTCGCCACGCGGGACCGCTGGATCCGGGACAGCCCGATGGCCCCCGCCGCGACCCCGGCGGCGATCGCCGTGCGCAGCAGCAGGGAGGCCCACGGCTCGTCGTTGGACTCCTGGGTGGCGATCCCCGCGGCCAGGTACACGAGGACGAGGGGCACCACCACGGCCGCACACACCCGGGGTCGCAGCTGGGTCGCCGCGAGCACCGGCAGCAGGAGGAACCCCGTGGTGACGACGTCGGAGGTCCAGCTGTCCGGGGTCCGGACGCCGGTCAGCAGGGTCAGGCTCGCCAGCACGGCGAGGTCCACGAACAGGGCCGCCCAGGCCCAGACCACCCCGCGCGGGCCACTGTGGGTGGCCCACCGCCCCACGACCAGCGCGAACACCGCATAGCCCGCCGCGACCAGCGCGCACGCGACGCGATCGTGCGCAGGCGGCACGAACGCCACGGTCAGCGCCACGAACGCGACCAGCACCCAGCGCAGCGCCACCTGCAGCAGCACGCCGCGGCGCGCGTGGTCTCGCGCAACGGCCTCGACGTCCCCTGTGGTCATCGGCCTATTCTCGCCCGGTGACCGCCGGGCGAGGAGGCGATCCGCGCATCCGCGTGGTGATCGCCGACGACCATCCGTTCTTCCGCGACGGCGTGGCCCGCGGCCTCGAGCGCAGCGGCCGGATCGAGATCGCGGGCGAGGCGGGCAGCGGCCGCGAGGCCCTCGAGCTGATCCGGGCCGAGACGCCTGCCGTGGCGCTGGTGGACTACGAGATGCCGGATCTCGACGGGCTCGACGTGGTCCGCGCGGTGGTGCGCGACGGGCTCGCCACCCGTGTGCTGCTGCTGTCCGCGCACACCGAGAGCGCCCTCGTCTACCAGGCGGTGCAGGAGGGGGCGGCCGGGTACCTGGCCAAGGACTCACGCCGGTCGGAGATCGTGGAGGCCGTCGTCGACGTCGCGCGCGGCCGGACCGTGGTCCCCGCCGCCCTCGCCGCGGGGCTGGCGGGGGAGATCCGGCTCCGGGCCGTGTCCGAGGGCCCGGTGCTCTCGGAGCGGGAGCGGCAGGTGCTCGCGGGGTTCGCGCGCGGTCTGTCGATCCCGCAGGTGGCGGCGGAGCTGGTGATCGGGGTGTCCACCGTGAAGACCCACACCCAACGGCTCTACGAGAAGCTCGGCGTGTCCGACCGGGCCGCGGCGGTCGCGGTCGCCATGCGCCGGGGGTGGGTGGAGTAGACCACTAGACCGGCACGGCAGGCTCGACGGGAGTGCGGTCGCGGGGCCGGTCGAGCCTGTCCAGGGCGCTGGGCCACCACACCGTCCGGCCGACGTCGAGGGTGAGGGCGGGCACCAGGATCGACCGGACGATCAGGGTGTCGAGCAGGACGCCGACCGAGACGAGGAACGCGATCTGCACGAGGAAGAGGATCGGGAGCACGGCGAGGGCGGCGAAGGTCGCGGCGAGGACGATCCCTGCAGAGGTGATCACGCCGCCGGTCACGCCGAGGCCGCGGATCACGCCCGCGCGGGTGCCGACCCGCGTCGTCTCCTCGCGGACCCGGCTCATCAGGAAGATGTTGTAGTCCACGCCGAGCGCGACCAGGAACACGAAGGCGAACAGCGGCACGCTCGGGTCGGCCCCCGGGAACCCCAGCAGGTCGTTGAACACCAGCGCGCCGATGCCGAGCGTGGCGGCGAAGGACAGCACGACGGTCGCGACCAGCAGCAGCGGGGCGACGAGGGCGCGGAGCAGCAGCGCCAGCACCAGGAACACCACGACCAGGACCGCGGGGACCACGATCTGCAGGTCGCGGGTGGCCGTGGTCTGGGTGTCGAGCTGGGTCGCGGTGACCCCGCCGACGAGGGCGTCCCCGTCGGGGATCGTGCTCAGCTCCTGCCGCAACCGGTCGATCGTCGAGACGGCGGCCTCGCTGTCCGCGGCGTCGGCGAGCACGGCGTCGAACTGGACCCGCCCGTCCACGACCTGGTCCGAGCCACGTTCCACGGAGATGACGCCGGGCACCGCACGGGCGGTGTCGAGGACACGGCCTTCGGCGGACTCCGCGGCGATGATGATCGTGGGGGACCCGGTGCCGCCGGGGAAGTGCCTGCTCAGCGCCTCCTGGCCCTGGACGGAGTCGATCGCGGACTTGTCGACGAAGAAGTCCGACTGCGCCACCCCCGAGGCCTGGAACTGGGGCACGAAGGCGGCCAGTGCCCCGAGGACGAGGGCGGTGGCGATCCACAGCCGGCGCGGCCTGCGACCGACGGAGTCGGCGATGCGGGCCCACAACCCGGCCGGCTTCTCGTCCGTGCCGTGGCGGGGCACGAAGGGCCAGAACGCGGCGCGGCCGAGGGGAACCAGCGCGGCGGGCAGGAAGGTGAGTGCGGCGAGGACGGAGGCGGCGATGCCGAGTGCGGCCACCGGCCCGAGGCCGCGGTTGGAGTTCAGCCCGGAGAGCAGCAGGCAGAGCAGCCCCAGGATCACCGTGCCCGCGGAGGCGAGGACGGGTTCGAGGGTGGCGCGATAGGCGGTGCGCATCGCGTCCCAGGGGCGGTCGGTGCGGCGCAGCTCCTCGCGGTAGCGGGCGATGAGCAGCAGCGCGTAGTCCGTCGCGGCCCCGACGACCAGGATGAACAGGATGCCCTGGGTCTGGCCCGAGAGCGTGATCACGCCCGCGTCGGCCAGCAGGTACACCGCGATCACGGCCAGGCAGAGGGCCAGCCCGGCCGACAGCAGCACCAGGATCGGCAGCAGCGGGCTCCGGTAGACGATCAGCAGGATCAGCGCGACGACGCCGGCGGCCACCGCGAGCAGCAGCCCGTCGATCCCGGCGAAGGCGGCGCTGAGGTCCGCGGCCAGCCCGGCGGGCCCGGTGACGTGCACACTCAGGTCCGCGGGCAGGTCGGCGGCCAGCTC
>NZ_JACBXB010000066.1 GCF_013870575.1 Pseudonocardia pini | reverse complement strand
GCGCGCTACACGACGGGGGAGCGGTACGCCGACTCCGCCGAGCTCGTCACGGGGATCCTGGAGGGAGCAGAGGCCGAACGGGCAGCGGCCCTGCAGCTGGCTGCCGCGGACGCCGCGGCGTTCACCGCCGTCACCGAGGCGTACGGCCTGCCCCGCGGCACCGACGAGGAGCGAGCCCGAAGGACCGACGCGATCGCGGAGGCGCTGGTCGGGGCCGCAGGCCCGCCCGCGGACGTCATCCGCAGCGCCGTCTAGCTGGTGACCCTCGCCGAGGCCCTGCTGCCGGTCGCGAACCGGAACGTCGTCACCGACGTCGCCGCCGCCACCGAGGCGGCCCGGGCCGCCGCGACGACCGCCCGGCTGAACGTCGAGATCAACCTCGGCGGGATCCGGGACGAGCAGGCCCGCGCGGCGCTCCGCGAGACCCTCGGTCACGTCGACCCCGTGGTCGACCGCGCCGCAGCCGTCGAACGCGCTGTGCGCGCCATCCTGAGCTGAGTTGGACAGGCCGTCGGCGACGAGCACCAGGATCTCCCGCTCGCGCCCGGTCAGCGACCCGGGGGTGCCACGGCGGGTCAGTTCTTCCAGAACGCCGCGGTGGCCTCGGCGACGAGGTCGAGCTTGGCGGCCTGCACGTCCTCGGTGAGGTCGGGGTGGGCGTCGACCATCGACGCGAAGCCGCACTGGGTGGACAGCGCGAGCTGCTCGGCCGGGATGTGGGCGGTGGCCTCGTGCAGCCTCCCGACGATCTCGTCGACGGTTTCGACGCGGGTCGTCTTCGTGGAGACGAGCCCGAGCACCACGGTCCGGTCCGCGGGCGCGGCCGCGAGCGGTTCGAAGGTGCCGGAGCGTTCGTCGTCGTACTCGAGCAGGAAGCGGTCGAAGCCGCGGCAGCGCCGGAAGAGCGCCTCGGCGACGTAGTCGTAGCCGCCGACGGCCATCCACCGGCCGTTGCGGTTCCCGCGGCACAGGTGCACGCCGAAGGTCACGCCGGGGACGTCGGTGACCGAGTCGAGCAGGTCCAGGCCCTCGGTCAGGATCCGCTCGGGGGAGATGCCCTGGCGCTCGTACCAGTCCCGGGTCTCCTGCTGGACGAGCGTGGCGATCTCCGGCGCGTCGATCTGCACGTAGGTGCAGCCCAACGCGGCCAGCTCACGGACCTCCTCGCGGACGATGGCGGCCGCGTCGGCAGCCATCGCGAACGCGTCGGGGTAGGCCGCGGTGGAGTGCTCCGGGGACCAGCGCAGGAACATCATCAGCGGGCTGGGGAGGGTGATCTTGACGGGTCTGCGGGCGCGGGCCCGCGCGTAGGCGAACTCCTCGGTCGCCACCGACCGGCGGAAGCGCAGCGTGCCGGTCACGACGACGGGCAGCTCCTCCTCGATCGGGCCCTCGTCGGTGTACCAGACCCGGGTGACGCCCGGGACGTACTCGAGGCCGTCGACGTTCTCGGTCAGCGGGCCGGTGAAGATCCCGCGGCGCAGCTCGCCGTCGGTCACGACGTCGAGGCCGCTGCCCTCCTGCACTGCGATGGCCCGGTCGACGGCGGTGTCCTCGATCCGCTTGAACTCGTGGGCGGCGAGCGTGCCGTCACGGCGGGCGGCCCGCGCCGTGACGAGGTGGCGCGGACGCAGCAGGGAGCCGACGACCTCGGCGCGGAACGGTGTGGTGCTCATCGGTGAGCCTTCCTTGCTCGGAGAGGGGGATGGGCGGATACGGCGAGGGGCCGGAGGGTCGGTGGCAGCCGTCCCTCCGGCCCGGGTACCCCGGCTCGACTCAGCTCGCGCTCTCGTCGGCGAGGGCCTTCTCCGACGCCGTGGGCTCGCCGGCGAACAGGATGTGTCTGCCTGCCGACAGGATCGCCACCAGGCTGATCGCACACACCACCGCGACCAGCACGGACACCGCCGTCGAGGTGCCGAACTCGGCGAACAGCGCGGTCGCCAGCAGCGGGGTGATGCCGCCGCCGATGATGGACGCGATGGTGTAGCTGATCGACGCCCCGCTGTAGCGCAGCCGGATCGGGAACATCTCGGTGATCAGCGCGGGCTGCGGGCCCGCCATGATCGAGTTCGCGAGGGTGAAGACGACGAGGGCCACCACGATCAGCGGCACCGACGCGGTGTCCACCAGCCAGAACAGCGGGAACGCCCAGACCACGCCGAGCGCGGCACCGACGGCGAACGTGCCCTTGCGGCCGAACCGGTCACCCGCCAGCCCGGAGGCGAGCATCATCAGGATCCACACCACGCTGACACCGACGAGGATCCACAGCATGGTCGAGGTCGGCAGCTTCAGCGTCGTGGTGCCGTAGGAGACCATGTACACGGACACCAGGTAGCCGATCGCGGGGGCCGCGAGGGAGGCCAGGCTGCCGACCAGGATCTGCAGCGGGCTGCGCTTGAACACCTCGACCACCGGCAGCTTCTCGACCTGGCCCGAGTCGCGGACCTTCTCGAAGTCGGCGCTCTCCTCGATGCGCAGCCGGATGACCAACCCGACGATGATCAGCAGCGCGCTGGTCAGGAAGGCGATCCGCCACCCCCAGGCGGCGAACGCCTCGGGCGACATGACCCCGGTGAGGAGCAGGAAGGCCAACTGGGACAGCAGGATCCCGGAGGGCAGGCCCAGCTGCGGGAAGCAGCCGTAGAGCGAACGGCGCTTGGGCGGGGCGTTCTCCACCGCCATCAGCACCGCACCCGCCCACTCGCCGCCGACCCCGGCGCCCTGCACCAGCCGCAGCACGATCAGCAGGATCGGCGCCCAGATGCCGATCGAGTCGTAGGTCGGGATGAGCCCGATCAAGGTGGTGGCGACACCCATCATGAGCAGCGAGACCACCAGCATCGACTTGCGGCCGACCCGGTCGCCGAAGTGCCCCATCACGATGCCGCCGATGGGGCGGGCGATGAAGCCGACGGCGAAGGTGCCGAGTGCGGCGAGGGTCCCGGCCGTCTCGGAGAACCCGGGGAAGAACTGGGTCCGGAAGACCAGCGTCGCGGCGACGCCGTAGATGAAGAAGTCGTACCACTCGATGGTCGTGCCGATGTAGCTGGCGAGCGCGACCGTGCCGGGCTTGCGGCCCTTCGCGGCGCCACCCGGTCGATCCGGTGTACTGGTGGCCATGGGGGCTCCTCGTCGAGCAGAACCGGTCGGTGGGCCGGTCGGGGTGGGGGGTGGTGCGGTGAGGATCAGCCGCGCCGGTGACGGTCGCGGCCCTGGCGAGCCCGGTTCCCCTACTTCTCCTGGGGGTGGGTGGCCAACGCCTCGACGGTGATGTCCATCCACTTCCACATGGGCAGCGAGACGAGCGCGTCGTGCAGGGCGGCCGGGTCCTCCGCCTCGTAGAGGCCGATCGTCGCGTTGCGGCCCGGGACCCGCCAGAGCCGCTTGAGGACACCGGCCTCCCGCAGCTCCATCGCGCGCTCCCGCTCGCCCTTCTTGAGCTGGTCCCGGACCTCGTCGGGGGTGTCGTTCGGCAGCAGGTTCTCGGTGCGCACCAGGAACTCCATGTCGTGTCCTCTCAGCTCGAGGCGATGTCGAGCAGCAGCGTGGCGAGCTCGTCGGGCGCGGTGACCATGGCCTCGTGGCCGGTGGCGAGCTGGTGCGTGGGCCAGCCGCGGGCCGCGGCCCGCTCGGCGTGTGCCTCGAACACGCGCATCCAGTCCACGCATTCGATGAACACGGCCGGGACCTGGTCGCCCTTGCCCGTCAGCCGCAACGGCTCCGTGTAGGTCAGCCAGGGGTGCGGGGTGAGCCGCGGGGTCAGCCAGTCGATGTCGGTCTGCTCGGTGACGCCGAGCTTGGTCAGCGACCGCGGCGGGACGAGCCAGCCGAACCCGGGACCCTCGGCGGCCTCGCGCCAGTGCCCGGCGACGGTGGCGGGTTGGAGGTCGATGGCGGCTTCGCCGTCGTCGCCGACGAACGCGTCGAGGTAGACACGGCGCGTGAGGTGCTCGGGGATGCGGTCGGCGACGCCGGTGACGATCTGTCCGGCGTAGCTGTGCCCGACCAGGACCACGTCGTGCAGGTCGTAGGCCCGGACCAGCCCGACGACGTCCTGGATGTGGGTGGACAGGCCGACCTGGGGGGTGAGGGTGTGGGCGCGGTCGGAGAGCCCGGTGAGGGTGGGGGTGTGGACCGCGTGGCCCGCGGCGCGCAGGGCCGGGACCACCCGCTCCCACGCCCAACCGCCGTGCCAGGCGCCGTGGACCAGGACGAACGTGCTCACGAGGACTCCTCGGGGTCGGCGTCGGCGGGGTCGTCGACGTAGCGGACGCCGAGGCGTTCGAGCAGGGGCCGCATGCCGTAGACGTCGAGGCCGATCTCGCCCTCGCGGAACCGGCGCCGTTTGGCCTCCTCGTTGGCCTCGCGAGCGGCCGCGGCCTCGACCACGGTCTCGCCGTCGGCGAGGGGGACGCAGAGCACGCCGTCGTCGTCGGCGACGATGATGTCGCCGGGGCCGACCAGCTGCCCGGCCACCACGACGGGCACGTTGACCGACCCGGGGACGGCCTTCGCGGTGCCCTGGGCGTGCACGGCCCGCGACCAGACCGGGAAGCCCATGGCCTGGAGGTCGGCGATGTCGCGCACGCCGGCGTCGGTGACCAGGCCGCGCACGCCGCGGTGCAGCAGCTGCGTGGCGAACAGGTCCCCGAACATGCCGTCGGTGGAGCGCGAGGTGGTGGCGACGACCAGGACGTCGCCCGCGCGGCACTGCTCGATCGACGCGTGGATCATCAGGTTGTCCCCCGGGTGGGACAGGACGGTGACCGCCCGCCCCGCGATCCGGGCGCCCGGGTAGATCGGGCGCAGCTCCGGACCGAGCAGCCCGCGTCGGCCGTGGGCCTCGTGGGCGGTAGCGACACCGCTCTTGGCCAGCGCGTCGACGACCTGGGCCGACGGCCCGCGCTTCGTCCGGACGATCACATGGCCGGTCACTGCAGCACGTCCCCCACGATCGGGAACACCCGCTGGTAGGCCTCGGCCTGGACGATCGACCTGGCCCCGCCGTTGCGCACCGCCTGCACCCCGCGGCGCAGACCGAGGTCGGTGTAGTACTGCACCAGGTGCGACTGGGCGCCCATGCACTCCATCGCCTTGCGCTTGCGGTCGAACACCGAGGTGATGTCCAGCAGCAGGTTCGGCGCGAACGCGCACTGCTCGGGCTGGTGCGGTTCGAACTGCAGGACCTGCGGTGCGCCGATCGGTGTCGTGGACCGGTCGTGTCCGGCGGCCTGCGCGACCTGGCGGGCGAGCAGGGTGGCCTCGTGCGCGGCGTTGTGGTCGCGGTTGTAGGGGTCGTTCGCGACGTGGGTGAGCAGCACCTCCGGCTGGGCCGACCGCATCGCCGCGACGATGCGGTCGAGGCCGGCGTCGTCGATGCGCAGCGGGTAGTCGCCCAGGTCGAGGAAGTCGATCGAGGCACCGAGGGCCGCCGCGGCCGCCTCCGCCTCGGAGCGCCTGCCCTCCTTGGCCTTGTCGAGGGTCATGCCCTCCTGCTTCCACAGGCCCTGTGACTCACCGCGCTCGCCGTAGCTCAGGCACACGATCCGCACGTCGTGGCCGCGCTCCGCGTACAGCGCGAGCGCGCCGCCCGCCCGCCACACGAAGTCCCCGGAGTGGGCGCTGATCACCAGGACGGAGGGACGCTTCTCGTGGGCCATTGCTGCCTTTCTCGGCTCTTCGGTTCGGGGACGAGCTGCTCAGAGATCGAGGACGAGGCGGCCGCACCTGGCGCGCGAGACGCAGATCATCATCGTGTCGTTCTCGGCCTTCTCGTCGTCGGTGAGCACGGCGTCGCGGTGGTCGACCTCGCCCTCCAGGACGGAGGTCTCGCAGGTGCCGCAGGTGCCCTCCGCGCAGGACTTCAGGACGTTGACGCCCGCGTTCTCGACCGCCTCGAGGATGGACAGCTCCGGCGGGACGGTGAGCGTGATCCCGGAGGCACGGAGCTCGACCTCGACCTCGGTGTTGTCCTCGGCGGGAGCCAGGGCGTTGGTGAACCGCTCCACGTGCAGGGACCCCTTGGGCCAGCTCTCGCACTGCCTCTCGACGGCGTCGATCAGGCCGGTCGGGCCGCAGCAGTAGACCAGGGTCTCCTCGTCCGGCTCGCCGAGGATCCCGGCCAGGTCCAACATGCCGAGCTCGTCCTGCGGCTGGAGCGTGACGCGGTCGCCGTAGTCCTCGAGCTCGTCGAGGAAGGCCATCGACCCTCGGACCCGCCCGCCGTAGAACAACCGCCAGTCCGCCCCCGCGGCATGGACCCGGGCGATCATGGGCAGCAGGGGCGTGATCCCGATGCCCCCGCCGATGAAGAGGTACCTCGGCGAGCCCAGCAGCGGGAAGTGGTTGCGCGGGCCCCGCACCGTCACGCGCGCACCCTCGTGGGCGTGGTCGTGGACCCACTCGGAGCCGCCGCGGCCCTCGGGCTCCCGCAGGACGCCGATCCGCCAGGTCTTGGCGTCCTCGACCCGGCCGCAGAGCGAGTACTGCCGGGTCAGGCCGTTCGGCAGGACCAGGTCGACGTGCGCCCCGGGAGCCCACGAGGGGAGCGGCTCACCGGAGGGCCTGGTCAGCTCCAGCGAGATGACGCCCGCGGACTCGGTCCGGCGGGTCAGAACCTCGACCTCGCCCTCGAACTCGGCCGATGTCCCGCCGCCCGTGGACGGTCCCGCCACGTCGATCATCTCCTCGCATCATCGCTCGGGCCACCGCACGTCCGGCGACGGCATCGACGCTAGAGGCGTGCCGGGGGCCGGGTAACTCGCGAATGTCCGCACCCGCGCGGTCGCCTGTCCCGTCGCCTCTACGTCATCCGTCGTGGACCCGGCGCGGGCCATCCCGTGGAGCCGCAGGTACCGGGCACCAGGGCCCGACGCAGCGGCCCGTCGACGGTCGTCAGGTGACCTGGAACCCGCCGTCGGCGGCCAGGACGTGGCCGTTGACGAACGCGGCGTCCGGGGAGCAGAGGAACGCGATCGCGTTGGCGATGTCCTCCGGGGTCCCCAGCCTGCCGACCGGGGTGCGCGCCTTGCGGAGCTCGTAGCCGCTGGGGTCGACCACCGAGCGCGCCCCCTCCGTGGGGACCGCGCCGGGGAGCACCGCGTTGACCCGGATCCCGAGCGGTCCCAGCTCGCCCGCCGCCTGCAGGGTCAGGCTGCTGACCCCGCCCTTGACCGCCGAGTAGACGGCACCGCCCGGCACACTCCGGACGGCCGCGGGGGACGAGAGGTTCACGATCGCGCCCGAACCCTGCGCCGTCATCGCGGGCACCGCCGCCTGCATCGTCCAGATCGCCGCCTTGAGGCCCACTCCGAGCATGCCGTCGACGGTCTCCTCGTCGACGTCGACGAGCGGGACGTACCGGATCCACATGGCGTTGTTGACCACCGCGTCGATCCGGCCGAACCGGCGTCGGACACCCTCGAACGCCTCGTGCACACCGGTGCGGTCGGAGACGTCGAGCTCCAGGCTCTCGGCGGCGGCACCGGCCGCACGGACCGCGGCCGCCGTGTCCTCGGCCGTCGCCTTGTCCCGGTCCGCGGCCACGACGAGGTACCCGTCGGCCGCCAGCCGCACAGCGGTGGCACGGCCGATGCCCCGCCCCGCCCCGGTGACGACGGCGACGGCCTTCTCGTTGCTCATGAACTCTCCTCTGGGGCGTCGCGGCTCAGCCGAGCGCGACGGGAAGGGCCGTGACCTCGGTGACGGCGTTGGTCTGCCGGGTCGTCCACTCGCCCGCGAGCCGAGCCTGCGGGAACCGCTCGACGACGGCGCGCACGCACTCGTGGATCTCCAGCCGCGCCATGTGCTGGCCCAGGCAGTTGTAGGGGCCCGCGCCGAACATCAGCTGGCGGACGGACGGACGGTCGAGGCGCCACCGGGTCGGGTCGGGGAAGACCACCGGATCCCGGTTGGCGGACCGCACCGACACGTAGACCCAGGAGCCCTCCTCGATCGGGACCCCGTCGAGCTCGGTGTCCCGCGCGGCGAGCCGGAAGATCGTGCCGAACCGCGGGGTGAGCCGCACGGCCTCCTCGGTGGCGGCCGGGACGAGCCCCGGATCGGCGACGACGGCCGACCACCGCGCAGGGTCCTCCAGCAGGCTCGCCAGGACGATCGCGATCTGGTGCACGGTGTTGTCGATGCTCGCCTGCAGGATCGAGAGGGCCTGTGCGAGCAGCTCCTCCTCGGTCAGCGCACCCGCGAGCTGCATCTGGATCATCGCCGAGGTGAAGTCGTCCCCGAGGTCTTTTCGGCGGGCGTCGATGTGCTCGCGGACCAGCTCCAGCCCCTCCCAGAAGGCGTCGACGAACTCCTGCCTGCGACTGTGGTCCTGGGTCAGCAGCGGGCCCAGCACGCTGTCGGAGAGCCTGCCGATCGTGGGTGCGAGCTCCATCGGTGCCGACACGAGATGGCAGTACAGCCGGGACGGGATCTTCCACGCCAGGGCGTCGACCAGGTCGACCGGTGCCGAGGGGTCGATCTCGTCCAGCGCGCCGTGCACGATGTCCCGGACCGCGTCGCCGAGCTTCGCGACCTGCCCGGGGCGGAGCAGGCGGGCCAGCGGCACCCGCATGTGCGTGCGGTGCTCGCCCTCGGTCGTCGTGACGACCTGGTTCCACCGCCGACGCAGCTCGCCCTCGGTGATGCCGAAGTCGTCCAGGCGCTTGAGGAAGGAGGGGCCCTTCAACAGGTCGGGGTGCTCGAGGGCCCTGACCCCGGGCGCGTGGGAGAGGACCTCGTAGCCGCGGTCGCTGCGGGCGATCGGGCTCTGCTCGCGGGCCGCCTCCAGCTCGGCGAGGTCGATGCTGCCGGCCGTGATCCACGGCAGGTCGGGGCGGACGTCCGGGACGGTCATGCCAGGGTCTCCCTCTACAGGGTCGCGCCGACGACGACGTCGGCGAGGCGTTCGAAACGTTCGATGTTGGCGGCCTGGGACAGTAGCCCCGCGGTCATGCCGACGAAGGTGACGTCGAGCTCCGGGTCGACCCAGAACACCATGCTGCCCGCGCCGTAGTTGCCGAAGGTCTCGGCGCTCGTGAGGGTCCCGAGCTGGTGGTTCACGATCTGCGGGCCCCGGACGTTGAACCCGAGGCCGATGTTCGCGGGCGGCGGCGGGTAGCCCGCGCGCAGCGCGACCGCCTTGTACAGCTCGTTCGGCAGCTCGCCCGTCCAGACCCGGCGGGCCGTCCGGACGGTGCGCGGCGACAGGATCCGGGCGCCGTCGAGGGTGCCCTCGCCGCGCAGCATCTCGGCGAGGCGAGCCATGTCGGCGCTGGTGGAGGACCCGCCTGCCCAGGTGGACTCGTTCGACTCGGCCACGAACAGGCCCTGGTCCTCGTCGTTCTCCCGGGAGAGCGCCTTGATCGGGACCGTACCCCGCATGTCCGGGACGACGTGCCGGTCCTTCAGCCGCGCGGGCACGCCGAGCTGGGTGTCCACCATGCCCAGCGGTGCGAACAGGTCCTCGTGCAGGATGCGGTGGATCGTCCGGCCCTCGGGATCGGTGCGCCGCAACGCCTCGGCCAGCAGGGCGTGGTTGGCCAACGGCGAGTAGTCGCAGCGGGTGCCGGGCTCGCTCGTCCCGTGGATCGTCTCGCACACCGCCGCGACGGTCTCGTCGAGCCGGTCCCAGGGCTGTCCCGGCCTGGGCTCCCACACCCCCGGCATCCCGGTGGTGTGGGTGAGGAAGTGGAGGATGGTGGAGCGGTCCCGCGGCGGGCCCGCGAACTCCGGGACGAGCTCCACCATCTTCGTCGTCAGCCCGAACAGGCCACGCTCGACCGCCCGCAGGACCAGGACGTTGATGAACGCCTTGGTCATCGAGAAGATCGAGAACACGGAGTCCGTCCGCAGGGGTCGGGTCCGCTCCGCGTCCTCGTAGCCGATCGCGACGTCGAGGGCGGGCTCGCCGCCGCGGGCCACCCGGAAGACGCCGCCGTGGTACAGCCCGGACGCGACGTGTCCCTCGACGACCTCGCAGAACCGTGTCAGGCGGTCCTTGTCGAACCCCGTGCCCATCGATGCACACCTCTTCTCAGCTCTCTAGCTGTCTGACAACAGACGATTACACCGCACGGCGGCGTCGTCAACCGTCGCCCCCGTCGGGCGGCGGCTCAGCGACCCGCGGGCACCGGGGCCGCGGGCTCGCCGTCGGCTGCCGGGAACCGGCTCGGGATCGTCGAGACGTCGAACCTCTCGTTGCGGATCGGGTCGACCAGGTAGGGGAAGCGGGCCACGGTCGCCCGGATCTCCTTCTGCCGGGTGCCGGGGTCGCCCCACAGCACCACCACCTCGGTGCCCTCGGTCGCGTACGCGGTCTCGACCGTCGCGAGGGAGAGCATCTCCCGGGAGAAGGCGCTGAAGCAGCGGCCCGAGGAGGTGCCGACGTCCCGGCCGTCCACGAGGACCTTGTCGGCCCACAGGCTCTGCCGGTGCTCGGGGTCGCCGACCTCGTACATGAAGTGGTTCGGGAGGTTCATCGGCTGGTGGTCCTCGCCCGGTCCGAACTGGGAGCGGAACACGTCGGCGACGTCGTCGGGGTTCCAGACGAGGGTGACCATCCGGGTGGCGTCCGCCGCGGCCTCGCGCTCGAGGGCCTCCCGCCCGACGAAGTCGTGGTCGAACTTGACCATGTGTCCCCAGCCCAGGTCGTAGGGGCTGCGGTGGCGCCGGTCGAGATCGTCCCCGGCGCTGCCGTGCAGGCGCAGGTCCCGGCCCACCGGCGGGAAACCGAGCGAGGCGAAGAAGGCCTGCAGCTTCTCGTCGTCCCCCCACGCGAGCGGGAAGTGGTAGTAGGCCTGCCCGAACCCGCCCTCGGTGTGCTGGCACATGTACGCCTGCACCCCCATCCGGCGGGTCCCGTACTCCTCGCCCGCGGCCATGATCGCCTCGTAGACGGGGAGGGCGTCCTGCACCGCGCCGTGCACCTCGTAGGCGAGGGTGCCGGACATCCCGATCCGGATGACCCGGACCTCGCGGCCGTCGATCCCGGCCGTGCGGTGGCGGAGGAACCGGATGTCGTGCAGGTTCTCCCGGGTGGCGGCCTCGAGGACCTCCAGCGAGCGGGGGCCGCTGAGCTGGAACAGGAACACCTGGCCGGTGAGGTCCTCGGCCGTGACGTCGAGCTCGGGGCGGTCCGCGAGCCGGAAGAGCAGGTAGGGGGAGAGCCAGTAGCTCACGAACTCCTCCTCCCCGAGCCGCAGCAGCATGCCGTGCGAGCCCACGCGACCGCGCTCGTCGGTCATGATCGCGTGGCGGGAGGCGCCGACCTGGAAGTTCGCGAAGCTGTTGACGCACACCGACGACAGGAACGCGAGCGCGTCCGGCCCGGTCAGTCGGAGGGTGGGCGAGGGGTTCAGGTGGCCGTGCAGCGAGGCCGTCGTCTTCCCCGCGAGCGTCTCGTCCCGCCATCCGGTGTACTCCCAGGCCTCGGCGTCCCCGCCGAAGTTCCACGACGCCATCTCGTAGAACTGCACGATCGGGTCGTACGGCACGAAGGGGGAGTGGGGGAACGTCTTCTCGAACTGCGGTGTCTCGGTCACGACGGGCCTTCCTGTGGGGCGGTGCGACGCAGCTGCGGCACCGGTCGTCCGTCGCCGTGCCGGTCGGGCGTCCGCCCCGGCTCCGTCGACGTCTCGGCGATGCTCGGGCTCGCCGCGCGGGCGCACCTAGCGCAGAACTACGTGTTCCGCCTACCTGCTCCGCACCCGTGCCGAGAGAGGTAGTGGGGAGGGCGAAGCACGTAGGCCGGTCCCGGTCGCGGGAGCACCGTGGCGTCTAGGGTGTTCAGCGTCTGACGGAAGGTCGGCTGCCGGCGTCCGACGCCTCCCCACGGGACGGGTCCGCCGTGCCCCGGGTCGACCCGAGAGCTCCCTGGAGGCGACCGATGACGGTACCCACACCGGATGCCCGTCCCCATCCGCTGTTCACGGAGGAGGGCTCGGCCGAGGTGGTCGTGGACGCCTTCGCCGACACCCCCGATCCGCGGCTGCGGCGCGTGCTGACCTCGCTGGTGGAGCACCTGCACGCCTTCACCAAGGACGTCGGGCTCACCCAGGTCGAGCTGGACGCCGCGATCGACTTCCTCACCCGCACCGGGCACGCCTGCACGGACGTCCGCCAGGAGTTCCAGCTGCTCTCCGACGTGCTGGGACTGTCCATGCTGGTCGACGCCCTCGACCACCGGAGTGGCACGGCCAGCGCGACCGAGTCGACCGTGCTCGGGCCCTTCCACATGGTCGACTCGCCGCCGCGGGCGCTCGGCGACTCGATCGCCCTCGCCCCGGGCGGCGAGCCGACGATGGTGACCGGCGAGGTCGTCGGGCCGGAGGGCGAGCCGCTCGCGGGTGCGGTCGTCGACATCTGGCAGGCCGACGAGAAGGGCTTCTACGACGTCCAGCGGCCGGACGACGTGCCGGAGCGGAACCTGCGCGGGCTCTTCACCTGCGACGCACACGGTCGCTTCCACTTCCGCACGATCCTCCCGGCGCCGTACCCCATCCCGGACGACGGCCCCGTCGGGCAGCTGCTCTCCGCCACGAACCGGCACCCCTACCGGCCCGCGCACATCCACGTGATCGCCGGGGCCGAGGGATACCGGCCGCTCACGACGCACGTCTTCGTGGAGGGCTCGCCCTACCTCGACTCGGACGCGGTGTTCGGGGTGAAGGAGAGCCTCGTGCTGCCGTTCGACGAGAGCCGCGACGCGGACCTCGCGGCGGAGCACGGGATGCCGGTGCCGTTCCGGCACGCCCACCTGCACATCGTGCTGGGCCGGTGAGCCCGCAGGGTTTCGTCCACGAGCAGCGGGCCCTGCGCGTGGTCTTCCGCGCCGGCGCCGTCGCGGACGTGCCCGCCGAGGTGGACGCGCTCGG
>NZ_JACBXB010000669.1 GCF_013870575.1 Pseudonocardia pini | reverse complement strand
TTCGAGGGGCCGGAGGGCGCGGCCGGCCCGGCCTGCAACCGGCCCGACCCGCGCTCGGCGCGGCGGGGCCACGGCTCGCCCGGAGCCGGGCGGCGGGCCCCCGGGTCGGGCGACTCGGAGGAGTCGGCGGGCGGGCGTCCGCGGCGCGGATCGTCGACCACGTGGGACACCCCCTTCTGCGCGTCGGATCTCGGACCGTACGGGTGGTCACGTGAGGCGGGGGTACACAGGGTCCGCGGAGGGCTGCGGGGCGGCCTCCGCCTGCACGGTCGGATCTCCACGCCGAGATCCCGGCGAGAATACTGCCCGTCACGAGGCCGCCGAGGATACCCCTACCGGGAGGACCCGAACCCTGCCCTGACCGGCCGGTCCGCGAGCGCGGGCGGGCATCCGTCGGCGGGGGACGCGCAGGTCGGGCCCGCTCGCGGGGGCGAGAGTCACCCGAGCACGACGAGAACGGCCGGGACGGACGAATCCGTCACCGACCGTGAGCGCTCGACCTCAGCGGATCCGGGCGAGTGGACCGGTGGGACCGTCCTCGCGCGGCGGGCGACCGCGCAGGATGCGCTTGAGCGCCGCGGTGTGCCGCCGCGAGACCGGCAGCTCGGGGGCGCCGGGCCCGTGCCCGACCCGCACGACGTAGCCGGACCCGGACAGCCGCAGCTCGGTGATCAGCGGCAGGGCCACCAGGTAGGCGCGGTGGATCCGGACGAACCCGGCCTCGCGCCAGCGCTCCTCCAGCACCGACAGCGGGATGCGGACGAGGTGCCCGCCCTCGGTGGTGTGCAGGCGGGCGTAGTCCCCCTGGGCCTCCACGAAGCGGACCGACGAGCGGGGGACCAGTTTGGTGGTGCCCGCGAGCTCGACCGGGATGACCTCGTCCTCCGGCGCCTCCTGGCGCGGCGGCTGACCGGGGACGGGCTGCGGCGGGGCCGGGCGGGCGGTGGCGCGGCTGGCGATGGTGCGGTCCAGCGAGCCCGAGAGCCGCTCCGAGCGCAGGGGCTTGAGCAGGTAGTCCACCGCGCCGATCTCGTAGGCGTCGACCGCCCGGTCGTCGTGCGCCGTGACGAACACCACGGGCGGCGGGGCGGCCATCGCGGAGAGCACCCGGGCCAGCTCGAGCCCGTCGAGCCCCGGCATCCGGATGTCCAGGAACACCACGTCCACACCGGACTCGCCGGGGTTGACCCCAGGGCGCGAGCCCAGGATACGGAGCGCCTCGGTGGCGTCCGGCGCGGTCAGCACCGTGCCCACCCTGGAGTCCTCACCCAACAGGTGGGCGAGCTCCTGTAAAGCGGGCTCCTCGTCGTCGACGGCCAAGACCGTCAGTCCGTCCGAGACCTGGGTGCTCACGTGCGCCTCCTCCTCGCGTGCCCGCCGCACCACGGGCCCGGGGGAGCGAACGGGGCCCGTCGCCGACGCCGGTATGTCCATCCCCGACACCAGTGGGTGACTGCGCGCACAACGCTAGCGAAGGGGTCCGTGTCCCTCGACGTCCGGTCGACGGCTATCCCGTCCCGCGCTGCGAACGGCGCTCCGACGGCGCGTCGGCCCCGTCGCGGCGGGCCTCGCGGCGGCCCCGTGACCGCCCGGGAACACCAGACGACCGCTCACCGTTCCAGTGGTTGCGGATGCAACAATCGGCACGCCGAAGGGGGAGAGATGCAGTTCGGGATCTTCACGGTCGGGGACGTCACCCGGGACCCGACCACGGGCACCACGCCGACCGAGCAGGAGCGGATCCGGTCGATGGTCCGGATCGCCGAGCACGCCGAGGCCGTGGGGCTGGACGTGTTCGCGACGGGCGAGCACCACAACCCGCCGTTCGTCCCGTCGTCCCCCACGACGCTGCTGGGGTACGTCGCGGGCCGCACGGAGAAGCTGGTGCTGTCCACCTCGACCACGCTGATCACCACGAACGACCCGGTCAAGATCGCCGAGGACTTCGCGATGCTGCAGCACCTGGCGGGCCCCGAGCGGGTCGACCTGATGCTGGGCCGCGGCAACACCGCGCCGGTCTACCCCTGGTTCGGCCAGGAGATCGGCCAGTCCGTGCCGCTGACGGTGGAGAACTACCAGCTCCTGCGCGCCTTGTGGGACAGCGAGGGCCCGGTCGACTTCGAGGGTCGCTTCCGCACCCCGCTGCACGGGTTCGTGTCCACGCCCCGCCCGCTCGCAGGCGTGGCGCCGTTCGTGTGGCACGGCTCGATCCGCACGCCGGAGGTCGCGGAGATCGCCGCCTACTTCGGCGACGGGTTCTTCGCGAACAACATCTTCTGGCCGCCGTCGCACTACACCCGGCTGATCACCCTCTACCGGGAGCGCTTCGAGCACTACGGGCACGGTCCCGCCGCGAACGCGACGGTCGGGCTCGGCGGGCAGTTCTTCATGCGCCGCAACAGCCAGGACGCGTGGAACGAGTTCAAGCCCTACTTCGACGAGGCCCCGGTCTACGGCCACGGCCCGTCCATGGAGGACTTCACCTCGCAGACCCCGCTGACCGTGGGCAGCCCGCAGCAGGTGATCGACCGGACGCTCACCTTCCGCGAGCACTTCGGGGACTACCAGCGCCAGCTGTTCCTCGTCGACCACGCGGGCCTGCCGGAGCGGACGGTGCTGGAGCAGCTCGACCTGCTCGGTGAGATCCTGCCCGCGCTGCGGGCGGGGTTCGAAGCGCTGCGTCCCGCGGGCGTCCCGTCGAACCCGCCCACGCACGCCGAGCGCGTTGCGGCCAAGGCGGCGACCGAGGCCGTCCGCGAGCCCGCCACCGCCTGACCTCGCCCGAGGCGCGGCCGGAACCTCGCCGAACGAGCGGCACTCCCGTGGCACCCACCGCACGGGAGTGCCGTTCGGGCGAGGGATGCGGACCGCCCGCCGTCACGACGAGTGACCGTTCGCCGCCGTGACCATGCCCGGACGTGCATGGGTGCCGAATGGTTCCCCGATGTGATGTTGACCCGCCGTGACGGAACTCGGTTGCCGCGCAGGGCGGGGAAGGGCACCCTGTGATCGTGGTCGTCAACCGTGGTGAGCGCCGGGTACCCCGCGTACCTCGTCCGCTGCTGCGCCACGACCACATCGCGCACGGTTGGTGTCGCGGTCGCTGACCGCCCACCCGCCGTCGCCCCCCGGAGATTCCG
>NZ_JACBXB010000668.1 GCF_013870575.1 Pseudonocardia pini | reverse complement strand
TGGGGCCCGCGGAGAAGGGCACGGCGAGGGGACCGGCCTCCGCGCTGTCCTGCCGCGGAGCCGGCCCTCCCCCCTGGTCGTGCGACGTCACCGATCGGCTCCGCGCGCTCGCTCTCGTGCGCTCGAACTCAGCGGATGACCCCTGCTCTCATCGCGAGCGCGACCATCTGGGCACGGTCACCGGTGCCGAGCTTGCGCCCGATCCGGGAGAGGTGGCTCTTGACGGTGAGCGCGGAGAGGTTCAGGGCCTCGCCGATCTCCTTGTTGGACTGCCCGTCCGCCACGAGCTGCAGCACCTCGACCTCGCGGGCCGAGAGCTCCCGCGGGGTGTTGTCGGTGCCCGGCACGCGCGTGCCCGTGGCGAGCAGCGGGGCGACCGTCGGGTCGGCGTAGACGCCGCCGTCGAGCACCCGCTTGACGCCGTCGGTCACCACCGCGGGCGACGCCGACTTCAGCAGGTAGGCCTGAGCGCCCGCCTGGAAGGCCGACCGGACCGCGTACGGGTCGTCCGAGCTGGCGAGCACCACGAGGCGGTTCCAGCCGAGCTGGCGCAGCTCCGTGACGAGGTCGAGCCCGCTGCCGTCCGGCAGGCCGAGGTCGAGGATCGCCAGATCGCACGGACCGTTGGCCAACGCCCGGGCCCGGGCCTCGGCGACCGAGGCCGCCTCGTGCACCGTGCCCGCACCCATCGAGCGGAGCCGGGCCGCTATGGCCTCCCGCAGGAGCGGGTGGTCGTCGACCACCAGCACCGAGAACTGTTCTTCCCGCGGATGAGGAACCATCGCGGGTTGGAGCACGGCACCGGAGGTGCCGCGCAAGGGTGTGCCCTGGCCTACTACGGCCACGTCACTACCTCCCTGGAGTCGGTCGTTGCCCCCCGACCAACACCGGGACCCCGGTGCGGGACGGAGAGTGGTGCCCGACCGCCCGAGGAGGTGTCGTGGAGGAACTGTAGCCCCCCAAGCGGTCTAACGTCGTGTATCCGATCGAACTTCTCCGGGTGAAAGTTACAGCGTTGTCGGCGCTGATGCCCCCATCCGGGTGATCGACGCTGCGTATCGGGTTCGTGACCAGCGGGTTCACGGCCGTCAACGCTCTGCGACCGTTCGGCGCTAACCGCTTCGCTGCGCAAGCGTCCGCACCCCGATCGGCGGCAGACCCGCCGCAGTCGCCACCAACTGGCAGAACGCGGCGGCGTGCGCGGCGAGGTCGCCGTCGCCCGGCAGCGGGCTCCAGGAGGCTCGCAGCTCCACGTCGTCGTCTCGCGCGGGGCCCGCGATGTCCCCGAACCGGACCGACGACGTCTGGGTCACGGTGCCGCCCAGCGCGCGATGGCCCGCCGCGTGCCCGTCGAGCGCCTCGGTGAGCCAGGACCAGGCGATCACGGGCAGCATCTCGTCGCCGAGCTGTTCGCGTTCGAGCCGCGCCTGCACGAAGCAGACGAAGCGGAACGTGCCCTCCCAGGCCTCCTGGCCCGCCGGGTCGTGCAGCAGGATCAGTCGGCCGGAGGTGTCCGGCTCGTCGAGGTCGTCGGTGCCGTCGCCGCGGTGGACGATGTCGGCCTCCACGCTCATCGCCCAGCTGTGGGGCGCGAGCCGGGGCGGCGCCTCGAGCGGACGGACCACCAGCTCGGGCCGGGGCCGGACGGCGGCCAGCGAGGCGACCGCGTGCGCGAAGGGCGCGGGCACGGAAGCCGGTGGTGAGGCGGACGGATCGGGCACGAGCGGGGACTGTAGGTGGGTGGTGGGGGCCACCGCGACAGGCGCGCCGCGCTCCGATCGGGTCGATCTGCGGGAGCGCTCCCGGACATGGGACCATGGCGGGCGATGAACCCCGCGACCGACACCCCCGCCCGCGCCCGGCGCACCCTGCCGGCCTCGTCGTTCCTCGCGGCCGCGCGCGGCGAGCGGCCGGACCGGTTGCCGGTGTGGTTCATGCGCCAGGCGGGCCGGTCGCTGCCGGAGTACCGCGCGCTGCGCACCGACACCTCGATGCTGCAGGCCTGCTTCGACCCGGAGCTCACCACCGAGATCACGATGCAGCCGGTCCGGCGGCACGGGGTGGACGCGGCGATCCTGTTCTCGGACATCGTCGTCCCGCTGTACGCGGCGGGCATCGGCGTGGACATCGTGCCCGGCACCGGTCCCGTCGTGGCCTCGCCGGTCCGCACCGCGGCGGACGTCGTGGCGCTGCCCGCGCTCGCCGCCGCACAGGTCAAGCAGGTCACCGATGCGGTGGGGCTGCTGCTGCGCGAGCTGGGGGACACCCCGCTGATCGGGTTCGCGGGGGCGCCGTTCACGCTCGCGTCGTACCTGGTGGAGGGCGGCCCGAGCCGCAACCACGAGCGGACCAAGGCCCTCATGTACTCCGCGCCGGACATCTGGCACGCGCTCATGGCGCACCTCGCGCAGATCACGGCCACCTTCCTGGAGGCGCAGATCGCCGCGGGGGTCGACGCGGTGCAGCTCTTCGACTCCTGGGCGGGCGCGCTGTCCGAGCGGGACTACCGCCGGTTCGTGCTGCCGCACTCGGCGTCGGTGCTGGACCGGATCACGTCGGTCCCCCGGTTCCACTTCGGCGTCGGCACCGGCTCGCTGCTGGGGGCCATGGCCGAGGCGGGGGCGGACGTCATCGGGGTGGACTGGCGCACCCCGCTCGACGTGGCGTCCGAGCGGGCC
Organism: Pseudonocardia pini; assembly: GCF_013870575.1. Classification (GTDB taxonomy): domain Bacteria; phylum Actinomycetota; class Actinomycetes; order Mycobacteriales; family Pseudonocardiaceae; genus Pseudonocardia; species Pseudonocardia pini. Next base: position 488 of record NZ_JACBXB010000668.1, on the reverse strand, counting down.
GGGGGGCTGCCGGTGCAGGGCAACCTCGACCCCGCGCTGCTGTTCGCGGACTTCGACTCGGTCTCCGGCGAGGTCCGCCGCATCGCCGCGGAGGGGCGGCACGCCCCCGCGCACGTGTTCAACCTGGGCCACGGGGTGCTGCCGGGCACGGACCCGGACATGATCACCCGCACCGTCGAGCTGGTGCACTCGCTCTGAGGCTCGCGATCGTCGGGGCCGGCATCTCGGGTCTGGCCGCCGCTCACCGGTTGCGGGTCCTGCTGGGCCCGGCGGCGGAGATCGTCGTGCTGGAGCAGCGGGACCGGATCGGCGGGGTCCTGCACACGGTCGACCTGGCGGGCCGTCCGTTCGACGTCGGCGCCGAGGCCTTCCTCGCCCGCCGCCCCGAGGTCCCCGCGCTGCTCGCGGAGCTGGGGCTCGCCGCGGAGGTCGTGTGCGGTAGGTCTCCGGGACCTCGTCGGGTGATCCCCCGAACAGGGCACGGTCGA
>NZ_JACBXB010000667.1 GCF_013870575.1 Pseudonocardia pini | reverse complement strand
CACCCTCACCGCCGCGGCGGAGATCCCGATCGGGGTGGACCAGGCCGGGGCGACCGCGGCGGGCACGACGCAGGCGACCTGGAGCGGTCCGGACGGCTCGGCGCACGCCGGCCCGATCCCCGTGCCGGCGCCGCAGCCCGCGGGCAGCACGGTGCCGATCTGGGTGGACCGCCAGGGCGCCCCCGCGCCACCGCCGGTCGACCGCACCCAGGCCGCGGTCACGGCCGTCGTGGGCGGGGTGCTCGTGCTGCTGGCGGGCGGTCTCGCGCTGTTCGGCGTCCGGGCGCTCGTGCGCGCCCGCTGCGCGGCGGCCAACCACCGCGCGTGGAGCCGGGAGTGGGCCTTCTACGAGCCGCTGTGGTCTAACCGGGCGTGAGGACGCCGTCCAGGTAGAGCCAGGCCCGGTCCGCGCGGACGAACCGGCTGCGCTCGTGCAGGACACCGCCGGAGGAGTGCGCCCGGAACTCCACGACGCCGTCGGTGTCCAGCAGCCCGCCCCGCTGCACGTCGAGGATGTCGAGACGGGTCCAGGTCCGGTCCGCGTCGAGCTGGACGTGCCGCGGTCGGGTCGACGGGTGCCACGTCCGGCGCAGGTAGGGGACGTCCCCCACGGCGAACGCGCTGAACCGGCTGCGCATGAGCAGCTCCGCGGTGGGGGCCGGGTCGCCCGCGTGGAACCGCCCGCAGCAGGCCCCGTAGACCTCGCCGCGCCCACACGGGCACAGCGTCTGCGCCGTCACGGTCCGCGCGGTCACGCCCGGCCCGCCCCGTCGGACGGGACGGCGGTGAACGCCACCGGCGCCTCCCAGCCGCGCTCGGCGTAGGCCGCGGCGACCGCCTCGCCCACTGGGTCGACGTCGTCGGTCTCGACCAGCGCGATCACGCAGCCGCCGAACCCCCCGCCGGTCATCCGGGCACCGTGCGCGCCCGCCCGCAGGCAGACCTCGGCGGCGACGTCGACGTGCGGCACGGTGATCGCGAAGTCGTCCCGCATGGACTCGTGCGAGGCGGTGAGCAGCGGCCCGATCTCCCGCGGGTCCTCGCCCGCCCGCAGCCGGCCCACGACCTCCAGCACCCGCTCGTCCTCGGTCACGACGTGCCGTGCGCGCCGGCGCAGCCGCTCGTCGGCGAGCTCCTCGACGGCCGCGAGCGTGGCGTCCCGCAGCGCGGGCACGCCCAGCCGGGCCGCGGCCTCGGCACAGTCCCGCCTGCGCTCGCCGTACTGCCCGTCGACGAGCTGGTGGGGCGCCCTGGTGTCCACCACCAGCAGCGCGAGGCCGTGGGCGGGCAGGTCGAACGGGATCAGCTCGGTCTCCTCCGTGCGGGTGTCGAGGAAGACGAGCCTGCCCGCGGCGCCGTGCATCGCCGCCATCTGGTCCATGCCGCCGGTGGGGGCACCCACGAAGTCGTTCTCCGCGCGACGCGCCAGGCGGGCGAGCGGGGTCCTCTCGACCGGCGTCCCGGTCAGCTCGGCCAGCGCCACCGCCACCGCGCACTCCAACGACGCCGACGACGAGAGCCCCGCACCCACCGGGACGTCCCCCTCGACCAGCAGGTCGAGGTCCAGCACGGGCCGCCCGGCCTCCCGGAACGCCCAGACCACCCCGGCGACGTACGAGCCCCAGCCCGTGACGTCCCCCGGCGCGACCGTCGCGGCCTCGAACACGACCGCCTCGGCCTCCCGGGAGGAGCGCACGGTGGTCCGGTCCGCGGGCGCGGCGGCCACCAGGGTCCGCCGGTCGAGCGCCAGGGGGAGCACGAAGCCGTCGTTGTAGTCGGTGTGCTCGCCGATCAGGTTGACCCGGCCCGGCGCCGCCCAGACCCCCGCCGCCGGGCGGCCGTAGATCCCCTCGAACTCGATCATGCGCCGAGGTCGCGCAGCCGCGCGGCGACGTCCTCGGGCGTGGTGTCGTTGACGAACACGCCCATCCCGGACTCCGAGCCCGCCAGATACTTGATCTTGTCCGGGGACCGCAGGATGGAAAACAGCTCCAGGTGCAGGCGGGCGAGGTCGCGGTCCTGCCGGACCGGCGCCTGGTGCCAGGCGGCGATGTAGGGCAGCGGACGGCCGTGGAAGAGCTCGAGGCGGGCGAGGACGTCGAGCCAGATCTCGGCGAGGTCGGTGCGCTCCGCCGCGGTGAGCTCGGGGAGGTCCTTCGCGCCCCGGTGCGGGTAGAGGTGCACCTCGACGGGCCACCGCGCGGCCACCGGGACGAACGCCGTCCAGTGCGCGGACTCCGCGACCACGCGGGTGCCCGCGGTGCGCTCGCGGTCCAGCACGTCGGCGTACAGGTCGCCGCGGGTGCGGGCCCGGTACCGGCGCGCGGACTCGAGCTGCTGTCGGGTCCGGGGCGTGACGAAGGGGTAGCCGTAGATCTGTCCGTGCGGGTGCGCGAGCGTCACCCCGATCTCCGCGCCCCGGTTCTCGAACGGGAACACCTGCTCGACGCCGGGGAGCAGGCCCAGCTCGGCGGTGCGGTCGGCGAGGGCGTCGACCACCAGGCGCACCCGCTCCGGGGGCAGCCCGCCGAAGCGCCCCGCATGGTCGTCGGTGAAGCACACGACCTCGCACCGGCCCACCCCGCCGGAGAAGGACGGGAAGCGGTTCTCGAACACCACGGTCTCGTAGTCCGGGGTGGGGACCTCGGTCTGCCGCCCGGGGATGCTCGGGCACAGCGGGCACTGGTCGGCGCCGCCGGAGGGCTGGAAGGTCCGGGTCTGGCGGTGGCTCGCGATGGCGACCCACTCGTCGAGCAGCTCGTCGTAGCGGATCTCGGAGACGGTGTGCACCTCGGGCAGGCCGCGCTCGTCCACCCCCGCGACCCGGCCGGGCTCCGCGTCGTACCAGAAGATCTCCCGGCCGTCGGAGAGCCTGCCCGCCGTCCTGTGGAGGGCGGGGGTGGTCGCTGCCTGCGTCATGGGGACTCCGGGGTCGTGCCGTGGGTGCAGGCGGCACCGTACTCCCACGAGGCAGAATGGATCTCGTGCCCGACCCGCTCGAGAACCCCGTCCGCAGTGCGTTGACCGGTCCGCAGCAGGCCTTCGCCGAGCAGCACGGCGGGGCCGTCCGGTTCCAGCCGGACGTCGCCCCGTTCGGCGCGCTGCCGCTCGCGCCCACCGGGGCCGACTGGGCGGATCTCGCCGCGCAGGCGGCCCCGGTGGGCGCGAGCGG
>NZ_JACBXB010000666.1 GCF_013870575.1 Pseudonocardia pini | reverse complement strand
AGGGCACCGCGGACCAGGTCTTCCTCGCGCTGCGGCTCGCCGGCATCCGCCAGCTGCAGGCCGAGCGTCGGGCGGCCGGGCTGCCCGCCGTCCCCGTCGTGCTCGACGACGTCCTCATGACCTTCGACGACGCCCGCGCCGCCGCCGCCCTCACCGTCCTCGCCGACCTCGCCGCGGAGTGGCAGGTGCTGCTGTTCACCCACCACGAGCACCTGGCCCCCCTCGCTCGCCGGGCGGGCGACGTGACGGTGATCGACCTGGGCGCCCCCGCCCCCCTCCAAGCCCCCCTCGCCTCCACCGCCTGACCCTCTGATCCACGCCCGCCCATGATCACCATCGGTGACCACAGCGACCCCCCGCACATCAAGATCACCATCTGTGACCCATCACGGCCGCACAGGGCGTCGATGGGTCGCACTCGGTGATCATGGTGTCGCGGATCCGGCGAGGCGGCCCGTCCGCCCGACCCACCGGCCGGCAGGATCAGCGGCGTGATGGATCCGTGCGGTGAGCACTTCACGATCGTGGCCGGTGCGGCCCGGGCCGCCGTGAGCGAGGTGGGCGCAGGGCTGCGGTACTTCGCGGTCGGGGACACCCTCTACACGGAGCCCGTGCCGGACGGCGCCCGCCCGCCCCGCGGCTCCGGCGCCCTGCTCGCGCCCTGGCCGAACCGGGTCAAGGGCGGTCGCTGGACCTGGGAGGGCAGGACGCAGCAGCTCGCCCTCACCGAGCCCGCGGCGGGCAACGCGATCCACGGCCTGCTCCGCCAGTCCTTCTGGGTCCCGTCGGACCAGACGGACGCCGCCGTCACCCTCACCGCGACCGTCCCGCCACAGAACGGCTGGCCGGAGCCGGTCACGGTCGCCGTCACCTACCGGGTCGGCGACGACGGGCTGACGGTCGAGACCACCGCGACCAACGAGGGCAGCGGCCCGATCCCGTTCGGCCTGGGCTTCCACCCGTACCTGCGGATCGGCGACACGCCCACCGACGACTGCACCCTCACCCTCGGCGCCCGTGCCGCGCTCCCGCTCACCGACCAGCTGCCCAGCGGACCGCTCGAACCCCTCGGCAGCCGCGAGTTCCGGCTCAGGGACACCGAGCTCGACTCCGCCTTCGGCGACTGCGAGCCGGAGGACGGCCTGGTCCGGCACCGCCTCACCGCCTCCGACGGCAGCGGGGTCGAGCTGTGGGCCGATCCCGCCTTCGGCTGGGTGCAGGTCTTCACCCCGCACGACATGCCGGGCCGCGGAGCCCGCGGAGGCGACCCGCAGCCCGGGCGGGGCGTCGCCGTCGAGCCCATGACCTGCCCGCCGGACGCCCTCAACTCAGGCACCGACCTCGTCCACCTGGCTCCCGGCGAGTCCTGGACCGGGCGATGGGGGATCACCCCCCGGTAGGGTCGGCGACCGTCACGGTCGACACGGGGAAGGGGACCCATGCACTCGCTCACCGGAGGTTCGCTGCCGGAGATCGACGGGGTTCAGGTCCCCGGGTACGACCGCGGCGCCGTCACCGTGGGGATCGTCCACTTCGGAGTCGGCGGCTTCCACCGCGCCCACCAGGCCATGTACGTCGACGCCCTGATGAACGCGGGCGAGGCGCTGGACTGGGGCATCTGCGGCGTCGGGGTGCTGCCCGGCGACCGGCGGATGCAGGAGGTGCTCACCGGGCAGGAAGGCCTGTACACGCTGGTGCAGAAGGAGGCCGACGGCTCCCTGCACCCGCGCGTCGTCGGCTCGATCGTCGAGTACCTCTTCGCCCCGGACTCGCCCGAGGCCGTGATCGAGAAGATGGCCGCCGAGTCCACCCGGATCGTCGGCCTCACGATCACCGAGGGCGGCTACACGATCGACCAGGTCACCGGCGAGTTCGACGCCGAGGACGCCGGCGTCCGGGCCGACCTCGCCGAGGGCGCGGAGCCGGCCACGGTGTTCGGTCTGGTCACCGAGGCGCTGCGGCGCCGCCGCGACCGCGGCCTGCCCGGTTTCACGATCATGAGCTGCGACAACATCCAGGGCAACGGCGACACGGCCGCCCGCACGTTCGCCGCGTTCGCCCGGCTCAAGGACGCCGAGCTGGCCACGTGGATCGAGGAGAACGTCGGCTTCCCGAACTCCATGGTCGACCGGATCACCCCCGCGACCAGCCCCGAGGACACCCAGCGGCTGAAGGACGAGTTCGGCCTGGACGACGGCTGGCCGGTCGTGTGCGAGCCGTTCACCCAATGGGTCCTGGAGGACCACTTCACGGCGGGCCGTCCGCCGTTCGAGGACGTCGGGGTGCAGCTCGTCGAGGACGTCGTCCCGTACGAGCTGATGAAGCTCCGGCTGCTCAACGCAGGCCACCAGGCGCTGGGCTACCTGGGGTTCCTCGCGGGTTTCCGGTACGTGCACGAGGTCGCGGGCGACCCGCTGTTCGCCCGGTTCATCCGCGCCTACATGGACCGCGAGGGCACCCCGACCCTCGACGAGGTGCCGGGCGTGGACCTCGACGAGTACAAGACCACCCTGCTCGAGCGCTTCGCGAACCCCGGCGTCGCGGACACCCTCGCCCGCATCAACTTCGGCAGCTCCGACCGCATCTCGCTCTGGGTGCTGCCGGTGATCCGCCACCAGCTGGCGAGCGGCGGGGAGCTGGAGCGCGCGGCCGCGGTCGTGGCCGGGTGGGCGCGGTACGCCGAGGGCGTCGACGAGAAGGGCGAGCCGATCGACGTCCAGGACCGGCTCGCCGAGACCCTCGTCCCGCTGGCGCGGACACAGCGGGAGAACCCGACCGCGTTCATCGAGAACACCGCGGTCTTCGGGGACCTCGCGCAGCAGGAACGCTTCCGCGAGGCCTACCTGTGGGCCTTGGACTCCCTGCACCGCGAGGGCGCCCGGGCCACCGTGGAGAAGCTCGCCGCCCGCTGAGCCCGACCGTTCCCGCGACCGCAGACCACGATCGCACGTTTCGTGCTCTCAGCGCGGCAAGATCGCCGATTGCGTGCACCCAGCGCGGTCCACACCGCGCTGCGAGCACGAAACGTGCAAGCACCACCCGCACCCACTCGGCACCATGGACCCATGGGGGAACAACCGCTCATCGGGGCGGCGGACATGGAGACGCCCTTCTACCTGAAGGGCCAGCTGGAGGCGGCGGTCGCGGAACCGCTCGAGGTAGACGCGGCCGTCGCC
>NZ_JACBXB010000665.1 GCF_013870575.1 Pseudonocardia pini | reverse complement strand
CGGCGGCGACCTGGTCGCGCTCCTCGCGGTCGTCCTCGACGGTCTCGTGGCGACCCGCGGCGTGCCTGCCCTCGTCCGGGTCGGTGCGGTCGTCCTGGGTGTCGCTCATGATCGGCTCCTTCTCGTCGGGGTCGTGCACCGGAGCGATACCCGCGCTGAGTCGGGGTACCCGCGCTCGTGCCACGCGAGCCGCTCTCCGCAGGCCACCCGACGTTCGAACGGCGCGATCACCGTGCGCGCCACCGGATCGGGCGCCTCCTGACCCGGACATGACTGGACTCCGCGAGGACGGGTACGCCCCCACCATGACCGAACCGAACCGCGACCCCGACCTCGACGACGTGCTCGTCCCCGAGGAGCAGGCCCACCCGGACCACCGCGAGCACGCGAAGACCCCGCACCGGCTGGACGACGAGGAGCTCGAGCGCCGCGCCCAGCAGGAACGCGACCAGCTGAACGCCCGCGGCCCCCTGACCGACGACTGAGGACGAGCCCGATGCCGACGACCGACCAGTCCACACCGACCCCCGCCGCCGAGGCCTCCACCGCCCAGCTGGTCCGACAGCTCACCGAGCAGGTCCGGACCCTGGTCACCGACGAGGTCGAGCTCGCGAAGGTCGAGATGACGGCCAAGGGCAAGGCCCTCGGCGTCGGCGCCGGGCTCGCCGGGGCGGGCACCATCGTGTTGCTCGGCGGCGGGCTCGCGCTCATCGCCGCCGCGATCGCCGCGCTCGCCCTGGTGCTCCCGGTCTGGGCGGCCGCACTGATCGTCGGGGCACTGCTCCTGATCGTCGGCGCGGTGCTCGCCCTGGCCGGGAAGAAGCAGATCACCGAGGGCGCGCCGCCGGTGCCGACCAAGGCGATCGACAGTACGAAGCAGGACGTCGAGACGCTGCGGACGGAGATCCGACGATGAGCCCCGACCGCGATCCCGAGGAGCTCCGCGCCAAGATCGCCCAGGAGCGCGAGGCCCTCGGCGAGACCGCCGCCGCGCTGGCCGAACGGGCCGACGTCACCGGGCGGGCGAAGGAGTCCGCCCGGCAGACCGTGGAGTCGGTGCGAGGCAACGCCTCCCACGTCGCCGCCCAGGCGCAGCAGCAGGGCGGCCGGGCCCTCGAGCAGGCCACGACGTGGGTCTCCGGCGTCGTCGACCGGGCCCGGACCGGGGAGGACCGCCGCCCCCTGTTCGTCGTCGGCGCGATCCTCGGCGCCCTGGTCACCGTCCTCGCCGTCCGGACGGCCCGCAGGTAGGAAGGAGCCCCCTCAGGGGTCCGGGAACATCCGGGCCATGGCGGCCGGGTCCCCCGCGGGGACCCGGCGCAGGCCCACCATCCGGTCGACGACCATGTTCTGGAAGCGGTGCAACGGTTCCTCGAACCGGAAGCACATCCGCCCGCCGCGGTAGGCCGGGTTCGCGAGGCCCTGCTGCACCCGCTCCACGATCTCCACGTCCTGGCGGTTGACCAGGTCCCAGAACTTCTCGAGCCGGTCGAGGCCCGCCTCCCGGTCGGGGTGGTCGAGGGAGTCGGGATGGGCCAGGAGCACCGTGGTCTCGACGGTCCGGTTCGGCGCGACGGGCTGGGCGAACAGCACGAAGGCGTGGTTGGGCAGCACGACGAGTGCGGTGCTCGGGAAGAGCCACACGAACCGGCCGCTGTCCGCGTCCCGGCCGGCGAGGCCGTGGACCGGGTTCAGCCCGTCCCAGCCGCCTGCGTCGGAGTTGCGTGAGACCGGCGTGGTGCACATCCCGGTGTACATCCCGGAGCCCTGCCACCGGTAGTGGTCGGAGAACCGGGAGACCTGGCTCAGCTCCGGGTGCACCCAGGGCAGGTGGTAGTACTCCATGAAGTTCTCGCCGACGAGCTTGTGGTTCGCGGCCACGTCGTAGCGGCCGCGGCGCTGTGGCAGCCACCCCTCCAGCCGGTAGCCCGCGAGACGCCGCGGGAGGTCCCCGAGCTGCGCCGAGAGCGGGCCGGGCTCGGGTTCGAGGCTCACGAAGACCAGGAAGCCCCAGCTCTCCACGGCGACCGGGAGCAGGCCGTGGTCCGCGCGGTCGAAGGCGCGGGCGGGCGCGGTGTCGAAGACGGGCTCCTGTCCGGCGGGGACGTCGGAGCCCTCGAACAGCGGCGTCCCCAGGCACGCGCCGTCCAGGTCGTAGGCCCAGGCGTGGTACGGACACCGGATCCGGCCGCCCCGTCCGACGTGGCGCGCGTCGGCGGTCAGGAGCGTCGTCGCGCGGTGTCGGCAGACGTTGTGGAAGGCGCGCAAGGCCCCCTCCCGGTCGCGGGTCACGATCACCGAGCGTCCGGCGACCTCGACCACCACGCAGTCCCCGGGCCGCGCGACGTCGGCGGTGCAGCCGACGGCGACCCAGCCGGTGGCGAACACCTTCTCCCGTTCGAGGGCGAAGAACTCCGGGGTCGTGTAGGCGTCGGGGAGCAGCGTCGAGGCGAGCTCGACCGGCAGCCGCGTGGCGGCGTAGAGGCTCTCGTCGGTGAACGCGGCCGGGTCGACGGGGCGGGCGGGCAGCGACGCGTGGACGTCAGACATGGAAGGAGCGCTCGAACGTCGGGTCGGTCAGGGCCCGCCGGGTGAGGGCGAAGGCGTCGACCGGGTGCGCGGGCGTCCGGTCCAGGGCCAGGTCGGCGAGCAGCCCGCCGATCAGCGCGGCGAACTTGTAGGCGTGCCCGGCCCCGACGACCACGGTGACCTGGGGATGGCCCGGAACCGTGTCGAGCACGAAGTCCTGGTCCGGCGGCACGGTGTAGAGACAGGTCTTCGTGTACAGCTCGGGCCCGCCGAAGCGCGGCAGGTGCTCCTCGACGAACCGGTCGTACCGCTTGCGGCGCACCGGATCGGCGTCGAAGGTGCGCTCGTCGGCGCTGGTCTCCGGCCCGCCCATGTGCTGGCCGAGCTTGGTGGCGACCTCGCCGTAGACCGGGAAGCCGTAGAAGTTGTGCTCGCCGTGCCACATGAACACCGGGAACCGGGCGGGCGAGAACTCGGCCAGGTGCGGGGTCGCGTAGTAGGTGACCTGCTCCTGGGTGACCGTCAGCGGCAGCTGCAGCCCGCACTCCCGCAGCACCTGGTTGGTCCAGGCGTCGGCGGCGACCACGACCCGGTCGGCACGGTAGGTCACGTCCGCGGTCTCCACGACCACGCCCGCCCCGTCCGGCCG
>NZ_JACBXB010000664.1 GCF_013870575.1 Pseudonocardia pini | reverse complement strand
GGGGCGCTGCAGCCCGCGAGCGCGGTCAGGAGCAGTGCGGTGACGAGGACCCGGACCTTCATCGGGTCCCGGTCCCGCCCGTCGCCACGCCGCCGAGCGGGAACACCGCGACCTGTCGGCCCTCGGTGCCGAAGGAGTCCTCGCAGGCGATGCCGTCGCCGTCCGCGTCGAGACGCTCGGGATCGGAGGGGTCGGCGCTCAGGACGGCCTGGGCCTCGGCCTGGGTGGGGAAGTCGGGGCAGTCGCGGTCGGTGGTGCCGGGGGTGATCCAGACGAGGGGCTGCGCGGAGCCGTCGGTGCCGCTGCTCCCGCTGCCGCTGTTCCCGCCCTGGTACCCGGTGCCGTGGTCGGTCCAGCCGTCGTCGTCGGAGTGCGGGGCGTCGGAGTGCGGGTCGTCGTGGTGGCCCTCGTCGTCGCCCGGGTGGCCGCCCTGGTCGTCCTCCTCGTCCTCGTGATGGACGGGCGGGGTGGTGGTGGGTGGGGTCGTGGGCCTGGTCGGCTCGGTGGTCGGCTCCTCGGCGGGCTCCTCGGGGGTGGTGCTGCCGCCCGTAGGCGCGCCCGGCCGGGACTCGCAGGGGATGCCGTCCTCGTCGTCGTCCATGACGGCGGGCCTGCCCTGGGCCTTCCAGTAGGCGTCGGCCTCGGCCCAGGTGGCGAACGTGTCGCAGTTGCGGATGTCGTCGGCGAAGGCGGGGGAGGTCATCCCCACCAGCAGCGCGACGGAGGTTGCGGAGGCCAGCGCGGCGGCGCGGATCAGCGGCCGGGCGGGGGCGCGGTGGGGCATCGAGGTCCAATCGGTCGGGCACGACCACCGCCGGTGGTGGCCGTGCCTGGCCTATCGGCCCCCTTACCTCCGCATTACCGCACCTCATCCGTCTTGGGTACGCAGCGCCCGCTACTCCTTCCGGAGTACGGGCCGGAGGGCGTCGAGGACGTCGGCGTTCTCGATGGTGGAGGGGACGGGTTCGTCGGTTCCGTCGGCGATGCCGCGCATGGTCTTGCGCAGGATCTTCCCGGAGCGGGTCTTGGGCAGGGCGCCGACGACGGCGATCTCCTTCAGCGACGCCACCGCGCCCACCTGGTCGCGCACCATCGCCACCAGCTCGGCCCGCAGCTGCTCCGGGTCCGGGTCGGCGCCGGCTTTCAGGACCACGAACCCGCGGGGGACCTGGCCCTTCATCTGGTCGGCCACCCCGATCACCGCGCACTCGGCGACCGCGGGGTGCGAGGCCAGGACCTCTTCCATGCCGCCGGTCGAGAGGCGGTGTCCGGCGACGTTGATGACGTCGTCGGTGCGGCCCATGACGAACACGTAGCCGTCGTCGTCGATGCGGCCGCCGTCGCCGGTGAGGTAGTAGCCGTCGAAGGCCGACATGTACGAGGAGACGAACCGCTCGTCGTCGTTCCACAGGGTGGGGAACGCGCCGGGTGGCAGCGGGAGCTTGACCACGATCGCCCCGTCCTCCCCGGCCGGGACCGGTGTGCCGTCGGTGTCGAGGACCTGGACGTCCCAGCCCGGCAGCGGCTTCGTCGGCGAGCCGGGCTTGATCGGCAACAGCTCGATGCCGGCGGGGTCGGCGACGATGGGCCAGCCGGTCTCGGTCTGCCACCAGTGGTCGATCACCGGGATGTCGAGCAGCTCGGAGGCCCACCGGTAGGTCTCCGGATCCAGGCGTTCACCGGCGAGGAACAGGTACTTCAGGGCCGACAGGTCGTACTTGCGGGCGAAGGAGCCGTCGGGGTCCTCCTTCTTCAACGCCCGGAACGCCGTGGGCGCGGTGAACATCGACCGCACCCCGTACTCGCTCATGACCCGCCAGAACTGCCCGGCGTCCGGCGTGCCGACGGGTTTGCCCTCGTAGAGCACCGTGGTCGCCCCGGCCAGCAGCGGGGCGTAGACGATGTAGGAGTGCCCGACGACCCAGCCGACGTCGGAGGCGGTGAAGATCGTCTGTCCGGGCCCGACGTCGTAGACGTTGGGCATGGTCCAGGCCAGCGCGGTGGCGTAGCCGCCGCCGTCGCGCACCACGCCCTTGGGTTTCCCGGTCGTGCCGGAGGTGTAGAGGACGTACAGCGGGTCGGTCGCCTTGACCGGCACCGGATCGGCAGGCGACGCCTGGGAGACGGCGTCGGCCCAGTCGAGGTCGTCGGGTCCCAACTGGGCGGGAGCCTGCGGGCGTTGCAGGACGACCCGCTTGCCCGGCTTGTGGGTGGCGAGCTCGATGGCCTTGTCCAGCAGGGGTTTGTACTCGATGACCCGCTTGCCCTCGATCCCGCACGAGGCGGAGACGATGACGGTGGGGGCGGCGTCGTCGATGCGGACGGCGAGCTCCTTGGCGGCGAACCCGCCGAAGACCACCGAGTGCACCGCGCCGAGCCGGGCACAGGCCAGCATGGCGATCGCGGCCTCGGGGACCATCGGCATGTACACCACGACCCGGTCCCCGACACCCACGCCGAGACCGCGCAGGACCCCCGCGAACAGCGCCACCTCTTCGGTCAGCTCGCCGTAGGTGTAGGTGCGCTTGGTGTCGGTGACCGGGGAGTCGTACACCAGCGCCGCCTGATCGCCCCGACCTGCGGCGACGTGCCGGTCCAGGGCGTTGTGGGCCACGTTGAGCTCGCCGTCGGGGAACCAGCGGTAGAAGGGCGGGTTCGACTCGTCGAGAGCCTTCGTCGGCGCGCGGTGCCACTCCAGCGCCTGCGCCTGCTGCAGCCAGAACCCCTCCCGGTCCTCCACCGCGGCCCGGAAAACGTCCTCGTACGCGCCCACATCGGCTCCTGACCTCGACGTCTGTGCACCGCGACCCTAGTACGCGAGCGAGTCACGAGAAGTAGTCGATGTTCTACGTAACGTCACCACTCGGATGGCCGATAGGCGGATGGGCGCGCGGAATCGTTCGTCCGGGTGAACGGGTCATCCCTCGATCGGGGGACAGGCGAAGGGGTGGGCATGCGGGGTCGCGGGCTGGTGTCATGCCTGGTCGGGGCTGCGGTGGTGCTGGGGGTGACGGTGGCGGTGCTGCCCTCGGGCGCGCCCGCCACGGCCGCGACCGCCACGGACGGGGACGGCTGCGGTCCGGCGTGGGTGGGTGCCTGGCGTACCAGCCCGCAGCCCGGACCCGGCGCCGACCTGGCCGGTCGCACGTTGCGCATGGTGGTCACGCCCCAGACGACGGGCACCGAGATCCGGGTCCGCGTG
>NZ_JACBXB010000663.1 GCF_013870575.1 Pseudonocardia pini | reverse complement strand
CCGCGTCGACCAGCGCCACGCTGACCTCCTCGGTCCGTCCGTCGACCGCGACGAGGGCGAGGTCCGCGGGCAGCAGCCGGACCACCGTGACCGCGGTCGCGCTGTCCGAGCAGGTGACGCACTCCGGCCCGGAGCAGGTGCTCATCCCACCCTCCCCGCGCCGGTGCGCTCGTAGCGCTCCAGGAACCGGTGCAGCGCACCGTCGACCAACCGCAGCTCCGCGACCTGGTCCTCCAGATAGGACTCGCCGGCGTCGGTGAGGTGGTAGGTGCGCCGAGCCGGACCGGCCTGCGGGGTGCACCACTGGGAGTGGACGAGCCCGCGGCGCTCCAGTCCACGCAGGGCCCGGTAGACCCCACCCGAGTCCCCCTCGCCGTCGTGCATCGGGGTCAGCCGGGACAGCAGGTCGTAGCCGTGGTCCGCGCGCTCCCGCAGGAGCAGTAGCAGGCAGGGCTGGAGGAAGTTGCGCGGTTCGAGTACGGCCATGTAGGCCCCCCGGTGTCGGCGGTGGTGGACGCCTTGAGCCCTCCATGGTGGCCGAGTGTGATCCAGCTTACAAGGGTGCTAGCCGCGCTCGACGTGGGCACGCACCGCGGTGCCGTCCTCGCTGGTCCAGCCCTTCTTCTCGGCGTAGGCCAGCATGCCCGCCAGGTCGTCCTCCCACCCGGGCCCGACGCGGTCGCCCGCCAGCCGCCGGATCGCCGCGACCTCGATCATCACGTGCTCGCCGCCCGGCAGGACCTCGCCCACCCCGTCCCGCACCGTCGCCGCGGCGAGGCTCGCGGGCTCCAGGTCGGAGACCACGGAGAAGGACTTCACGTCCTCCGGGTCCACGAGCTCGGTCGCGAGGGCGGTGATGCGGAAGTGCACGGCGGTCTCCTGTGGTCGGCGGTCGGGTCAGTATGGGTGATCGTCGAGCCCGGTGAGCCGTTCGTAGGCGGCGACCAGCTCCTCGGTGAGCTCCGGGAGCCGCGCCGGGTCCGCCTCGGCGAGGTCGGCGAAGCGCATGACGATGCCGGTCACCATCTCGGCGAGCGCGGGCGCCGGGACCGCGAGGGAGGCCGTGCCCGCGGCCTCGAGCCGGGCGAGGAACCGCGCGTGCCGACGGGTGGAGCGCTCGTGGATCTCCGCCCGCAGCGCGCGCAGGGCGGGATCGGAGAGGGCCTGGTGGGCGATCACGGTGAGCATCCCGCGATGCCGGACGAAGGCGTGCAGGTAGCCGACCACACCGGAGCGCCCGATCTCGCGCGGCGAGCTGGTGTCGACCTCCTCCTGTAGGGCGAGGAACTCGTCTCGCACCCGGTCGGCCAGCGCGCGGAAGACCTCGTCCTTCGACGGGTAGTAGGCGTAGACGGTGGGGCGGGTGACGCCGGCGTCGTCCGCCAGGGCGCCGATGGTGGTGCGGGTGTACCCGAGCCTGCAGAACGTGCGCTCGGCCGAGTCGAGCAGCAGCGTGCGCTTCTCGGCCTCCGCCAGGCTCCGTCCACCGAGTCCCATGCTTGACACCGTTGTAAAGTAGCGCACATGGGGCTTCCGGAGGTCCAGCGACGGACCATCAGTGCGGTGTACGAACGGATCCTGGAGCGGATCCCCGACGCGCTCGCGCAGGTCGGGCCGGACGGTGTGTACACCGTCGCCCAGAGCCACGCGCGGTCGCTGCGCATCGCGGGTGGGCTGGCGGGCCTGGGCGTCGCACGGCAGCAGCCGGTCGCCCTGCTGCTGGACAACTCGCTCGACGCGGTGCACGCCTGGACCGGGACCGCGCTCGGCGGGATGGTCGAGGTCCCGGTGAACTCCGCCTACAAGGGCACGTTCCTGAGCCACGTGCTGAACGACTCGGGGGCCTCCGCGCTGGTCGTCGAGGCGGGGCAGGTCGAGCGGGTGGCGCGCGTGGCGGGCGATCTCACCGCGCTGCGCACCGTCGTCGTGCACGGTGACCCCGCGGCGGCGGACGAGCTGCGCGGCCGGTTCCGGGTCGTCGGGTTCGACGAGCTGACCGCCGCCGACCCCGTTGCGCCGCAGCGCCTCGACCCGGCCGACCTGATGGCCTACATGTACACGTCGGGGACCACGGGGGCGTCGAAGGGCGTGCTGGTCTCCCACGCGCACGCCTACACCTACGCCTCGCGCGAGGACCAGGCCCGGCCACGGGCGGGCGACCGGATCCTCGTCACGCTGCCGCTGTTCCACCTCGCGGGCCAGTGGTTCGGCGTCTACCAGGCGCTGATCCACGAGTCCCGGTGCGTGGTGGTCCCGAGCTTCTCGGTGAGCGGCTTCTGGCCCACGGTCCGCGAGCACGGCATCACCGTGACCGTCCTGCTGGGCGCCATGGCCGAGCTGCTGGCCCAGCGCCCGGCCCGCCCGGACGACGCCGACAACCCCCTCGAGCTGGCGATCATGGCGCCGCTGGCGAGCGACGTGCGGGGCTTCTCGGCCCGGTTCGGCGTCGAGGCGGCCGCCGTCTACGGGATGAGCGAGGTCGGCGCCGTGCTCAACGGACCGCCGGAGACCGTCGTCGGCGGCGAGGCGGGCTTCCCGCGCGAGGGGTACGCCCTGCGGCTTGTGGACCCGGCGGGCGACGACGTCCCCACCGGCGAGATCGGCGAGCTGTGGGTGCGACCGGACGAGCCGCTGACCGTGATGCGCGGCTACCACAACCTGCCGGAGAAGACCGCCGAGACGCTCGTCGACGGTTGGGTCCATACGGGCGACGCATTCCGCGCCGACGCCGAGGGACGCCTGTTCTTCAGCGACCGGATGAAGGACGCGCTGCGCCGCCGCGGCGAGAACATCTCCAGCTTCGAGGTCGAGCGGGTGATCAACGAACACCCGGCCGTCTACGAGAGCGCGGTGGTCGCCGTCCCGTCGGAGCTGACCGAGGACGAGATCAAGGCGGTCGTGGTGTCGCAGGAGGGGGCGAGCGTGGACCCCGAGGAGCTGACCCGGTTCCTGGTCGACCGGCTGCCCTACTTCATGGTGCCGCGCTATCTCGAGATCGCCGACTCGCTGCCGAAGACGCCCACCCAGAAGGTGCACAAGCACGTGTTGCGAGACAGCGGGATCCATGAGCGGGTGTGGGACCGCGAGGCCGCGGGCATCGTGCTCCGCCGGGGCGACCGATGAGGGCCCTCCTGGTGGCCAACCGGGGCGAGATCGCCGTCCGGGTCATCGCGACGGCGGCGGCGCTGGGGATCCGGACCGTGGCCGT
>NZ_JACBXB010000662.1 GCF_013870575.1 Pseudonocardia pini | reverse complement strand
TGATCAGCGGGAACAGCAGGCCCTGCAGGCCGAACGCGGCCTGGAGACCCCGCTCGCGCCGCACCCGCCCGCCGCGCCCCCAGCGGCTCGACCAGCTCGATCCCGCGCAGCCTGCGCTCCTCCATCGAGATCGAGCGGGTGGTGAGCAGCCCGCGGCGCACCCGCAGGGTGCCGCCCGGCTCGCGGTCGAGCCGGTGGTTCCACCACAGCTCGGCATAGACGGCCAGCGCCGCCACCGTCCCGACGACCGCCACCGCCGCGATCCCCAGCACGACCAGCCACACCACGCCGACCAGCACCGCGAGCCCGCCGAACCACTCGACGAGCGCGCTCTCCTGCCCGATCCACTGCGCCCCTTGGAACATCACCCCGATCGCCGCCAGGCCGAGGGCGGGCGTGAGGTAGGAGATCGGCCCGTAGCGCAGCCAGCCGGTGCGGAAGGTCGCGAGCGTGCCGTCCCGGTCGGTCCCGGTGCCGCGGGTCAGCAGCTCGGCCCGCAGCCGTTCCCCGGTCGCCGCGCGGACCGGCCACAGGGTGAGCCCCTCGCCGCCCTGCTCCCCGGTGCCGATCCGCACCTGGGCCAGCCCCAGGACCCGGGAGAGCGGGTCCGCACTCAGGTCGACGACCCGGATCCGCTCGCGCGGGAGGGTGCGGTGGTGCAGCGCCAGGATCCCGTTCCGCAGCTCCACGCGGTCCGCCCCGACCCGGAACCGGGTCCGCCGGTACCGGACGTACTCGACCGCCGCCCCGGCCACCATCAGCAGCGCGATCGCGGGCAGCACCCAGGCGAGGGCGGTCCCGTAGCCCGCCGACCCGCTGCCGATGCCCACCGCCGTCGGGACCCCCGCGGCCACGCCGACACCGCCGAGCGCCACGGCGGTCACGACCATGCCCCGCGGGTCCAGCCGCGCCCAGCTCACGTCGCGTCCCCGGGGGTCGCCTCGGCCACGTCGGCCAGCCGGTGGGCCAGGTCCGCCGCCAGCTCGTGGTCCAGACCCTCGATCCGCACCGGACCCTTCGCCGACGCCGTCGTGACGACGAGCGTGGCCAGGCCGTAGCGCCGGGCCAGCGGGCCGCGGGTGGTGTCCACGGTCTGCAGGCGAGACATCGGCGCGATCCGCGACTCCTCGGCGAACCACCCCCCGCGGTGGTACACCGCCGTCTCGGTGACCTCCCAGCGGTGCAGCCGGAACCACCAGCGGGGCACCAGGATCGCCGCAGGCACGCCGAGCACGGCGAGCAGCACCGCAGGCAGCAGCAGTCCGAACCGGGCGGGCGGGATCAGCAGCCCCAGCACCAGCAGCACCACCACCGGGATCGCCACGACCAGCAGGTTCGTGGTCCGCCAGTACCCGACCACCCGGCCGTCGAGCTCGTGTCGTGGCGGCCGCAGCCGCACCTGTCCGTCCATCGCTCCCCCTGATACGCTCGTATCTGATACGATCGTATCAGAGGAGGGGCATGGCGGGGACCGAGGACGCGGTGCTGCGCATCGTCGCGCGGGAGGGGCTCGACGCCGTCTCGTTCCGCACGGTCGCCGCCGAGGCGGGCCTGCCGCTCGCCCGCGTCCAGCGGGAGTTCGGCACGAAGGACGAGCTGCTGCGCCGTACCCTGCTCCGGACCGTCGCGGCCGCCGAGGCGCGGATCGACGTCCGCGTGCGCGCCATGGGTGCGCAGGTCACCGTGCGCGCGATCTTCGACGCGATGGCGGACGAGGTGCTCCCCGGCTCCCCCGAGATCCTCGCGGAGGCGCGGGTGTGGCTGGCGTTCGTGGCGCGGGCGGCCACCTCGCCCGCGCTCGCCGAGCCGCTGCGGGAGTACTACGCCGAGCAGGCCAGGGCGGGCCGCGAGGGGCTGGCGATGGCGCACCTGACCGGCGCCGTCGGGGCGGACCTCGATCCCGTGGCGGACACCCTCACGATCGTCGCCCTGATCGACGGGCTCGTCACGCAGGTCCTGCTCGGCGTGCTGGACCACGACCGGGCCGCGGACCTGCTGCGCAGGCACCTGGACCGGCTGATGCCTACCGACGGGCCGCGAGCCAGTCCCGCAGGTCCATGACCGGGCGCCCGCCGCCCGGCTCGTTGTAGATCTCGTGCCACAGCCCGTCGTAGATCTCGACCGTCAGGTCCGACGACGCGATCGTGCGGGCCAGCGCGCGGGTCACCTCGACCGTGGTGATGCGGTCCGCCGAGCCGTGCTGCAGCAGGACCGGCAGGGTCAGCTCGCGGGCCCGCGCGGCGAGGTCGTCCATCGCCCCGAACATGGCCGCGCCGAGCCGCAGCGTGGGGTAGCCGGTGTAGTTCAGCGGATCGAGGCGGAAACCCTCGACCACCTTCGGATCGCTGCTGATGTCCGCGATGTCGATCCCGGCCAGCCGCAGGGTCGGGGCCACCTTCGCGACGGCCGTCATCACCGGCACGAGAGCCGCGGGGACGGCCTGCTTGGACAGCGCGGTGGCGGACAGCACGAGGCCGGTCAGGGCGCCCTGGTGGGCGAGGGCGTACGCCAACGCGATGTGCCCGCCCATGCTGTGCCCCAGAAGGAACAACGGGAGGCCGGGGTGTCGGGCGGCCACGTGCAGGCGCAGCAGGTCCAGGTCCGGGACCCAGTTGCCGTGGCCGCCGTCGACCCGCCTGCCGCCGGACAGGCCGTGGCCCGCGTGGTCGAGCGCGTAGACGGCCCAGCCGTCCGCGGTGAGGGCCTCGGCGAGGTGCGCGTACCGGCCGGAGTGCTCGCCGAGCCCGTGGCTCACGAGGACGACGCCGGTCGGCTGCGCGGGGAGCCAGGCGCGCCAGAAGAGCTCGGCCAGGACGCCGGGGAGGCGTCCCTCCGCGAGCTCCATCAGCCGAGGCGGGGGCCTGTGGGGACCCCGCCGGGCAGCACGAGGTCCTGCCGGTCGTCGGTCTCCTCGGCCAGCCGGACGGAGACGACCCGAGGCTCGTGCCCGCCGGCCTGCACGGCGACGGTGTACTCGCCCGCGGCGAGCTCGGCGAACCGGTAGCCCCCGTCCGCGGCGGTGGTGGCGGAGCCGACGAGCTCGCCGTCCTGCAGCAGGTCGAGGGCGGCCTCGGCGACGGGCTCGCCCGCGGCGTCTCGCACCGTGCCCGCGACCGTGGAGGAGCGGACCAGCTGCACCTCGACGGTGGCGCCCCCCTCCTCCGCGCGCACCGCGACGACACCGGGCTGGTGACCGCGTGCCGAGGCGACGAGCA
>NZ_JACBXB010000661.1 GCF_013870575.1 Pseudonocardia pini | reverse complement strand
GGCCAGACGCTGCGGGCGGGCTCGGGCAGCACCTCGTGCGGGATGAGCACGGCGAGCCTCGGCGCGGTGAAGCCCTGGGTGTCCGAGGCCGCCGAGTTCCTCGGGTGCCAGTACGGGCAGCCGCAGGTCCTCGGCGTCGGCAGCCGCGGCAACGCGTCGGACCACCCGTCCGGCCTCGCCGCGGACTTCATGACCAGCGACCAGGCGACCGGCGACTCGATCGCCGCGTGCGCGCTGGAGAACATGCAGGCCCTCGGCGTCTCGTACGTGATCTGGGACCAGCAGATCAACACCGGTTCCGGCTGGCAACCCATGGAGGACCGCGGCAGCCCCACGGCCAACCACGAGGACCACGTGCACATCTCGTTCCAGAAGTCGGCGGGATCGGGCGACCCGGTCCGCTGCTGACGACCGTTCACCGCGCTCGCGGGCACGCACACCTCACGGTGCGTGAGTGACACGGGCGTTTCGTGACCTCTCCGCTACATTCGGTGGCGAACACGACGGTCCGGCTCCCCGACGGGCATCCCCAGTGCTCCGCCCGGGCCGACGGTTCGAGAAGGCAGGTCGTGTCGCGGCACCGCTCCCCCGCCGCGGGTGCGACCGGTGCTGCGGAGACGGTCGACGTGCGCCGTCTGCTCGCGGGCGCCGGCGCCCCGCTCCCCGAGTCCCAGCGCTGTGCGCTGCGGCGCGGCGTCACCGCGGCCGCGGTCGCCGGTGGTGCGCTGGCGGTGGCGGCCCCTGCGGCCACGCTGATCCCGGTGGCCGAGCCGGTGCCGTCCACCGCGCAGATCGGGCTGGCGTCGTCGGACGTGGTCGACGCGGAGGAGCCGGAGTTCCTCGCGGTCGACGGCGGTCTCCTCGCCTCCACCGTGCTGCCCGTCCGTCGCGAGGTCGAGCCGCCGGTCGCGGCCGAGAACCTGCTCAAGTCCGCAGCGCTCAACGAGGCCGCTCGTGCGGCCGAGGAGGCCCGCCTCGCGCGCGAGGCCCGGGTGAGCTGCGAGGCCGACCTCTCGGACCTGGGTGCGGTGAAGTCGCACGTGCGCGAGGCCGCCCGGTTCCTGTCGTGCCTCTACGACCAGCCGGACCTCATCGGCGTCGCCGGGCGCGGCCGCGTCTCCGACCATCCGACGGGCCGGGCGCTCGACCTCATGACGCGCGGCGAGCAGGGCGACCGGATCGCGGAGTGCGCGCTGGAGAACCGCCAGGCCCTGGGCATCTCGTACGTGATCTGGGAGCAGCGCATCAACTACGGCTCGGGCTGGGAGCGGATGGAGAACCGCGGCGGCGAGACCGAGAACCACTTCGACCACGTGCACATCAGCTTCGAACGGGGCGCGGGCAGCGGAACCCCCGACCCCGACCTCTGCACCTGACCCGCGTCATGGAGCCACAACTGTCGTTCTCGGGCCCCGAGCCGACAGTTGTGGCTCCACAACGCTAGAGGCCGATGCGGGCGGGGCGGCCGTTCTCGCCCTCGTGCCAGATGTTCACCACGGCGGGGCGCGGCTGGGAGTCACCGCCGTCGGGCCAGTGCGAGCCGGGGTTGGCCGGGGAGGCGTCGTCGACGTCTCCCGGGTGCTGCACCGAGATCAGCACGAAGTCCTCGGTGACGACCGGGCCGCAGGTCTCCCCGCCGATCGGCACCGAGGCGAACTGCGTCGTCCGACCCCGCGTGGCACCCGTGAGCGAGACGCCGAACAGGCCGTCGTTCTGCTCCAGGGCGGCCCCGGAGTCGGTGGAGATCCAGAGGTTGCCGTGGGCGTCGAACGCCAGGTTGTCCGGCGACGTGATCGGGCTGACCTGGGACTTGTCGAACCCGCCGAAGTAGGTCGAGGGATCGGCCGGGTCCCCGCAGACGAGCAGGATCGACCAGGCGAACCGGGTGCCGGTGGGGTCGTCGTCCGCCTCGGTCAGCTCGATGACGTGCCCGTGCTTGTTGTCCGCGCGCGGGTTGGCCTCGTCCGGCCCGGCCTTGCCCGCCTTGCCGCGGTCGGTGTTGTTGGTCAACGCCAGGTAGACCTTGCCGGTCCGCGGGTGCGGCTCGACGTCCTCGGGTCGGTCCATCTTCGTCGCCCCGACCCGGTCCCCGGCCTCACGGGTGAAGACGTAGACCTCCTCGGCCGACATGCCCGGCACGAAGCTGGTGGTGCCGGAGGCGAGCGCGACCCACTCACCGGTCCCGTCGAACTCGCCGTCCTGCGCGCCGTCCCCGGTGAACCTCGCGACGTACAGCGTGCCGTCGGACAGCAGGGACAGGTTGTGCTCGCGGGCGCGGCGGCTCTGCCCGTTCTGCATCGTCTCGGCCGAGACGAACTTGTAGACGTAGTCGAAGCGCTCGTCGTCGCCCAGGTAGGCGACGGCGTGGCCGTCCCGGGACAGCCGCACGGTCGCGCCCTCGTGCTTGAACCGGCCGAGCGCGGTGTGCTTCACCGGCCGGGAGTGCGGGTCGTGCGGGTCGACCTCGACGACCCAGCCGAACCGGTTGGCCTCGTTCGGGTTCGCGGCCAGGTCGAACCGCGGTTCGACGGTCTCCCACGCCCGTTCCGAGGCCCCCTCCGCGAAGCCGTACCGGGCCAGCCTCGGGTCCGCCGGGTCGGCGTTGGCGAAGTACTGGTTGACGTTCTCCTCGCCCGACAGGAACGTGCCCCACGGCGTCACGCCGCCCGAGCAGTTGTTGAACGTGCCGAGCACGACGGTCCCGGTCGGGTCCGCGGCGGTCCGCAGCAGCGCGGAACCCGCGGCGGGCCCGTCGAGCACGAACTCCGAGGTGCCGGTGAACCGCCGGTTGCGGGAGCCCTCGCGGTCCACGGTGATCCGGCCCTCGCGGTCGCGGACGATCTCGACGACCGAGAGCCCGTGCGCCGCCAGCCCGATCCGGACCTGCTCGTCGGTGGGGGCCGCCGCGTCGTACTCGCGGAACATCAGCGGCTCGATCGTGTACTCGTGGTTCGAGAACATGACCCACCGCCGCGCGGGGCCCTCCAGCAGGATCAGGCCGCAGAAGTCGTTGTTGTAGCCGAACTGCTGGGCCTGCGCCGCGGCCGTCTGGGCCTCGAAGTCGAACTCCGGGGCGCCCGGCAGGATCGGGTCGCCCCACCGCACCACGACCTGCTGCGCGTACCCGCGGGGGACGCGGACGGCGTCGTCGGTGTTCGGCGGGACCGTGTCGATCGGGCACGAGGGACTGAAGCTGCTGCTCGTCGAGCTGGGTC
>NZ_JACBXB010000660.1 GCF_013870575.1 Pseudonocardia pini | reverse complement strand
CCCCGGCGACCAGCACCGGGCGCGGGCCGCCGGAGGAGATCCAGGCGGCGGCCTGCACCGACCGCGCGGCCCCGAGCCCGGTCCGCACCACGCGCAGCCCGGCCGCTCCCGTGCACGGTCCTGCGCCGCCTGTCACCGGTGACGGGGACGGCATGATCATGCGGTTCTCGAGGCCGCGCAGTGCCGCCCGCTCGACGCCCAGGGGGGCGCACACCAGGCCGGGGGCGAGCGGTGGTGTCGCGCGGGAGGCGGGGCTCGGGGTGCTCACGCGGACACCGCCCGGCACCAGCGGCCGAGGGCCGAGATCGGGAAGGTCATGCGGTAGAGCCGGTAGCGGATGTAGAAGGCGCCCGGGAAGCCCGTCCCCGTGTACGGCTCCTCCTCCCAGCTGCCGTCGGGGAGCTGTGTCTCGACCAGGTACCGCACCGCGCGCTCGGCCGCGGCCGAGCGCTCCTCGCCCGCCGCGACCAGGGCCAGCAGACCCCATGCCGTCTGCGACGGCGTGGACTCGCCCCGGCCGATCCAGGACCGGTCGGCGTAGGAGCGGATGTCCTCGCCCCAGCCGCCGTCGGGGTTCTGGTAGCGCGTGAGCCAGGTGACCGCGCGCCGGATCGCCGGATCGGTGACGGGGACCCCGGCCGCGACCAGCGCGGGAACGACGCCGCCGGTGCCGTAGACGTGGTTGGCCCCCCACCGGCCGAACCACGAACCCTCCGGTTCCTGGTCGGCGAGCAACCACCGCACGCCGCGGTCGCAGGCCTCCGTGTCGGCCAGCCCCTCGTGCGCGAGCATCTCCACGACGTGCGCGGTGACGTCCGCCGACGGCGGGTCGATCACGGCGCCGAAGTCGCAGAACGGCAGCTTGGTGACGATCCGACGGGTGTTGTCGGCGTCGAACGCGCCCCAGCCGCCGTCGGCGGACTGCATGCCGACGTTCCAGGCCACACCGCGGTCCACCGCGGCGCGCAGCCGATCGGGATCGGGGTGCGCGACCCGGCGCAGGGCCAGCACGACCTCGGCGGTGTCGTCGGTGTCCGGATAGCCGTCGTTGTCGAACTCGAACGCCCACCCACCGACCGGCAGACCGGGTCGACGGACCGCCCAGTCGCCGCGCACCCCGGTGACCTCCTCGCCCAGCATCCACTCGGCGGCGCGGACCACCGCGGGATCGTCGGCGGGTACGTCCGCGTCGAGCAGGGCGGTCACCGCGAGGCAGGTGTCCCAGACCGGGGACTGGCAGGCCTCGAGCATCCGGGTGGTGCCCTCGGGGGTCTCCCTGCGGACGAGGAACCGCTCGAAGCCCTCGATCCCGGCCTTCACGGCGGGGTGGTCGAGGGGGTAGCCGAGCAGGTGCAGGGCGAGCAGCGAGTACACCCACGGCGGCTGGATGCCGCCCCAGCTGCCGTCGGACTCCTGGCGCGCCAGGATCCACTCCGCCCCACGGCGCATCGCGAGCCTGCGCAGCGCGGCGAGGGGGCGCCTCGAGTAGGCGCGCAGGCCCACGTCGAGCCGCTGGAAGGCGCCCGCCCAGGTCCAGGGCGGGTCGAAGGGCTCCGGCTCGGCCCCGGAGAGCAGTTCGTCCACCCCGAACGGCAGGGGGCGCGACGGGCGCAGGGTCGCCACGATCGTCAGCGGCACGACGGTCTGCCTCGCCCAGCAGGACCAGTCGTAGACGTTGAGCGGGAACCACTTCGGCAGGAAGATCAGCTCCGGCGGCATGTCCGGCAGGTCGTCCCAGGACCACAGGCCGAACAGTGCGAGCCAGATCCTGGTGAACACCCGGGACCTCTCGATCCCGCCCTCGGCCCGGCAGAACTTCTCCGCCGCGCGCATGTGCGGCTCGGTCACGGCGTCCCCGGCGAGCCGCAGCGCGACCCACGCCTCGATCGTGGTCGAGAGGTCGCCGGGACCGCCCGCGAACGTCGCCCAGGTGCCGTCGGACCGCTGCTGCGACCGGATCCACCTCGCCGCCTGATCGGTCTCCTCCGCGGTCCGGATGCCGAGGAACTCCCGCATCAGCAGGTCCTCGGCGTCCATCGTCACGTTGGTCTCGAGATCGCCCTGCCACCAGCCCTGCCGGTCCTGGATCGAACGCAGGAACCCGACGGCCGCGCCCAGCGTGCGCCGGGCGTCCCCCAGACCGCGGTCGGTGCTCTCCGGTGCCGTGACGGACATCAGAACTCCCTGTCGGTGAGGTAGCGCCCGAGCGCGACGAGCTCGGCCCGGGGCCCGTCGACGAGCCCGGCACCGGTGAGGGCCCGTTCGGCGAGGTCCATCTGACGGCGGGCGGCGGCGCCCGCCCAGGCGCGCCCCCCGCCGTGTTCGACGAGCGCGGCGGCGGCGCGCAGCTCCGGCGCGTCCGGGTCACCCGAGCGGGCGAGCCAGGCCGCCAGCTCGCGGCCCGCGGCCCCGCCGCGCTGGATCGCGTAGGCCACGGGCAGCGACTTCTTGCGGGACCGCAGGTCCGAGAGCACCGGCTTCCCGGTCACCCCCGGGTCCCCCCAGATCCCGAGCAGGTCGTCCACCAGCTGGAACGCCATCCCGACGGCCATGCCGTAGTCCTGCAACCCCCGGACCACGGGCTCCGGGGCGCCCGCCAGCACCGCCCCGATCGCCGCGCTGGTGGCGAGCAGCGAGCCCGTCTTCCCGGCGGCCATGGACAGGCACTCGTCCACGCCGACGTCGGCGCGGCGTTCGAACGCGACGTCCTCGGCCTGGCCCCGGATCAGCTCGCGGGTGGTGACGGCGAGCAGCCTGGCCGCCGCGGCCGCGTGCGGCGAGGGGTCCTCGAGCAGCACCTCGGTGGCGAGGGCGAGCATCGCGTCCCCACAGAGGATGGCGCTCGGCGCACCCCACCGGGCCCACACCGTGGGGCGGTGGCGGCGTTCGGTGTCCCCGTCCATCAGGTCGTCGTGCAGCAGGGAGAAGTTGTGCACCAGCTCCACGGCCACCCCGCCCGCGATGCCGGTCCGCTCGGGCGCGCCCGCGGCGCGGGCGGAGAGCAGGGCGAGCGCGGGCCGGACCGCTTTGCCGCCACCCGCCCCCGGCGTGCCGTCGAGCTCGACCCAGCCCAGGTGGTACTCGGCCTGCTCGCGACTCGCGGTGTCCAGCCGCGCGACGGCGGTGCGCAGCGCCGGTGTGACGGCGTCCCGGCAGCCGCGGAGGAGGGCCGGGACGTCGAACGGGGTGTCCACGTCGTCGAGGGTGGTCGTCACG
>NZ_JACBXB010000065.1 GCF_013870575.1 Pseudonocardia pini | reverse complement strand
GGGAGCCCCTGTCTCACCGACGACGCGGCGCGGGTCCTGGTGTCGGCGCCGCGCTGACGAGCCGCCGCGATGTCCGCCTGGTCGTCGGGGCGTCTGGTCGACAGGGCGGTCGACGGGCAGGGCGGTCGACGGGCAGGGCGGTCGACGGGCAGGGATCGAACGGCCCCGCGGACCGGCCCGGCTCAGACGATCCGCAGCGGACCGGTCGGCGGCTCCTCGGCGGAGATCCGCTCGACGAGCCACGTGGCGGCGAGCCCGGCCGCGGACAGCCCGCGTTCCCCGGCGATCCGCCGCAGCTCCTCGGCGTGCACCCCGGGCAGCCGCACCGCGATGGTCTGGCCGAGGCTGCCCGTCGCCCCGGGATCCGGGGCGAGGGCGGCGAGGTAGGAGTCGAGCTCGGGATCGTGCTGCGCGAGCTCGGGTTCGGGCGCGGCCCGCCGGGGTGCACCGTGCTTCGCTGCGCGTCGGGCCATGGGCCGAGACTAGGCCAGCGTGTACCCGGCCTCGACGACGGCGGACTCGATCTCGGGGCGGCCCAGCGCGCGGTCCGCGGTGATGGTGACCGCGCCGCTGGCCAGGTCGACATCGACCGCGCGGACGCCCGCCAGCTCGCCGACCTCCTCCTGGACCGAGCTGGTGCAGTGCCCGCAGGTCATGCCGACCACGGTCACGGTAGTGCGGAACGGGGTCTCGACGCTCATCGTTCTGCCTCTCGGGGTGTGTGCTCGCTGGGGAGCGATCAGGACTTCACGAGCCGGGCGATGGCGTCGGCGGCTTCCTTGACCTTCGCCGCGCCCTCCTCGGGGGACTGGCGGGCGGCGTCGACGACGCAGCCGGCCATGTGCTCCTCGAGCAGCTCGAGAGCGAACGACTGCAGCGCGCGGGTCGCGGCGGACACCTGGGTCAGGACGTCGATGCAGTACACGTCGTCGTCCACCATCCGCTGAAGGCCGCGGATCTGGCCCTCGACCCGGCGCAACCGGCGCAGATGGGCCTCGCGGTTGTCGGAGTATCCGTGCATCGCGGCCTCCCGGTCCGGTCGTCGTGTCGCTCCGAGCCCAACCATACCCCGTGGGGGTACGTCCGGTCGGGCGGCCCGGGTGTTCGGACGGTGCGCGCGTCGTGACGCAACGTCGCAGTCCTCACCCGGGAAGGGGCATGCGCGGGGGGTCTCGGGTAGGTAACGTTCCGGCCACGGCCACGGGGGTGGCCGCAGGGAGTGAGCAACGGTCGCATTCGCGACGCCGGTCGGGGGACCGGCGGTCGTGCGTCTCGCCGTGCCCTGCGCGCGCCCCCGCGGGCACCAGGGGTCACGACCGAGGGAGACGTCGTTGAGCATCGACAGCATCAAGGGCAGTGTCGTGAACGGGGGCGAGGGGTCGATCCCGGGCCCGCGCAGCGCCGCCGACGCCTACCGAGTGTCCGACGACGAGGTGCACCGCGCCCGCAAGGTCGTCGCCGACAACTCCGAGAGCTCGGACGATCTCCGCCTGCTGCTGGACATGCTCGGCCTGGTCTCCAGCAACCCGGACCTGCCTCCGCCGGTGAGTCGCTGACGGTGTGCTCCACGTCATACAAGGCCGCTGACCGGCCCGTGGTGCCGGTCTGGAGCGCCCATATGGCGCCTGACCAGCCACGATGGCGTTAGGGAGGGCCGATTTGGGTGGGCGCAGGCCCGTGTCCTATGCTTTCCTCGCTCCCAACGGACAGCCGTTGGAGGTCGAGGACCGCCTCCGGGTGATCCGAGCCCCCATCGTCTAGCGGCCTAGGACTCCGCCCTTTCAAGGCGGCAGCGCGGGTTCGAATCCCGTTGGGGGTACGGTAGTAGTTCAGAGCAAGGCCCAGTGGCGCAGTTGGTTAGCGCGTCGCCCTGTCACGGCGAAGGTCGCGGGTTCGAGTCCCGTCTGGGTCGCTCCACCGTCCGGTTCCTCGCGGAGCCAGGGCCAGGTAGCTCAGTTGGTACGAGCGTCCGCCTGAAAAGCGGAAGGTCGGCGGTTCGACCCCGCCCCTGGCCACACCCTCTCGCCGGCGGACTCTCCGCTCGGCCCCGTCCCGGTCTTCTCGGCCGACGGCAGCACTTCACCGCTGATGTCCCCGGTTTCTTCTGCCTGCGACCTCCACCGATCGTCGGGTGTGACCCATCGGCGCCGTCTACGGCTTCGACGGGTCGGCTTCGCCGATCCTGGGAGAGCGGTCTTTGCGAATGGCGTTCGCGTACTGTTACCCTGAATTCGCGAACATCGATCGCGAAGGAGGGTGTGGTGGGCACGGAGTACGCGCACAACGGTGAGGTCCGGATCGCCTACGAGGAGCTGGGCGGGCAGGGCGGGGAGCCGCTGCTGCTCGTCATGGGTCTCGGCGCCTCCCGCTTCTGGTGGCCTGCCGGGTTCGTGTCGGCGCTGGTGGAGGCCGGTTTCCACGTCGTCTCCTACGACCAGCGGGACGCGGGGGAGTCCACGCACTTCGAGGACCAACCCGTCGTGCACCCCTTCGTCGGGCTGTTCCGGAAGCGGCCCGTCGCCTACACCGCGGAGGACATGACGGACGACGCCGTCGCCGTGCTCGACACCCTCGGCTGGGAGTCCGCCCACCTCTTCGGCCACTCGTTGGGCGGCCTGCTGACCCAGCGGATCGCCCTGCGCCACCCCGGGCGGGTCCGCAGCATCACGGTGTCCGGCTCGA
The DNA here is from genome assembly GCF_013870575.1 of Pseudonocardia pini. GTDB lineage: Bacteria > Actinomycetota > Actinomycetes > Mycobacteriales > Pseudonocardiaceae > Pseudonocardia > Pseudonocardia pini. The sequence continues at coordinate 10,239 of NZ_JACBXB010000065.1, read as the reverse complement.
TGCCCAGCGACGCCCGCGGCCTCGCCCAGCTGCGCCACGTCCGGCTCGGGTTCGTGGTGTGGGCCTCGCGGCTCGACGCCCCGGACACCGAGGAAGGGCACGTCGCGGCCGGGGTCGCGCTGTCCCGGAAGATCGCCTCGCCCGGCTACCCCTTCGACGAGGGGCACGCGCGGGCGACCGTCCAGCGCGAGATCGCGACCTCCACGGCCATCCGCCGCAGCTGCGGGTCCCTGCTGCTCAGCCCCTCGTAGTGGGCGCAGACCGAGCACACCGCCCCGGTCGCGGCGAGCCTGCGCCGCTGCTCGGCCGAGGTGCTGGGAGAGACGTGGCGACGGGACCAGGGCAGGGTCTCGGCGTTGAGCTCGACCTCGTCGTACCCGGCGTCGAGGATCGTGCGGACCGCCTCGTCGACACCCAGGTCGTCGAGCAGGCCGGTGTGGAAGGAGATCTTCATCGCGGTCCTCTCAGAGGAAGTCGAGGTCGACGCCGCCGTCGGCCTGGGTGACGGTCGTGGCGTAGAGCCGGCGCCAGCCGCGCTCCGGCACCGGGAACGGGGTCAGCTCGGCGCGCCTGCGCTCCAGCTCCGCGTCGTCGACGAGCAGGTCGACGGTCCGGGCGGGCACGTCCAGCCGGATCCGGTCGCCGTTGCGGACGAGCGCCAGTGGTCCGCCTGCCGCGGCCTCGGGGGCGACGTGCAGCACGACCGTCCCGTACGCGGTGCCGCTCATCCGGCCGTCGGAGATGCGGACCATGTCCCGGATGCCCCGTCGCGCGAGGTAGGCGGGGATCGGGATCGAGCCCGCCTCCGGCATGCCCGCCGCGATCGGCCCGATGTTGCGCATGACCAGGACGTGGTCGGGGGTGAGGCCCAGGGACTCGTCGTCCAGCTCCGCGGCCAGCTGGTCGAGCGAGTCGAAGACGTACGCGGGCCCCTCGTGGACCATCAGCTCCGGGGTGGCGGCGGCCGCCTTCACGATCGCCCCGTTCGGCGCGAGTGACCCGCGGATGGTGACGAGCGCGCCGGGCGGCTTGAGCGGCGCGTCGAGGCGGCGGATCGTGGTCTGGTTCTCCGCGGGGGCCGAGTACCCGGCCACGAGCTCGCCGAGCTTCTGGCCGGTGACCGTGAGGGCGTCGAGCTCGAGCAGCGGCTCCAGCTCCTTGAGCAGGGCCGGGACGCCGCCGTCGCGGTGCAGGTCCGGGAGGTAGCCGGAGCCCGCAGGCTTGCAGTCGGCGATCACGGGCACCTGGGCGCAGATGTCGTGGACGTCGTCGGCGTCGAGGTGGATGCCGAGCCTGCGGGCGATGGCGACCAGGTGCAGCACCGCGTTCGTGGAGCCGGACACCGCGGCGAGCACGCGCAGGCCGTTGCGGAAGGAGGCCGGGGTGAGCACGTCGGACGGCTTGCGGCCCGAGTTCGCGAGCTCCACGGCCTGCCGCCCGGTCGCGGTGGCGAGCCGCAGCCGCTGTGCGGAGACGGCCGGGGCGGACCCCGCGTAGGGCAGCATGATCCCCATCGCCTCGGCGATGCAGGCCATGGTGGACGCGGTGCCCATCACCATGCAGGTCCCGGCGGTGGGGCAGAGCTCCTCGCGGACCTCGGCGATCTCCTCGCCGTCGAGGGTGCCGCCGCGGTGCTCCGTCCACATGCGACGACAGTCGGTGCAGGCACCGAGTCGCTCGCCGCGCCAGTTGCCCACCGACATCGGGCCGACGACCAGCGCGATCGCCGGGACGTCGGCGGACGCGGCGGCCATCAGCTCGGCGGGGAGGGTCTTGTCGCACCCGCCGAGGAGCACGACGGCGTCCATCGGCTGGGACTTGAGCTGCTCCTCCAGCTCCATCGCCATCAGGTTGCGGAAGAGCATGGTGGTGGGGTTGGTGAGGATCTCGCCCAACGACATCGCGGGGAAGACGAACGGGATCCCGCCCGCCTCCAGCACACCGCGCTTCACGTGCTCCACCAGCTGCGGCATGTCGCGGTGGCAGGTGGTGAAGTCCGAGGCGATGTTCACGATCCCGACGACGGGGCGGGTCAGGTCCTCGTCGTCCCAGCCCGCCGAGGCGAGGAACGCCCGGCGGAGGAACCTCGAGAACCCGGCGTCCCCGTACTGGGTCAGCCGACCGTCGACACCCTGAGGCTGGTGGGTCATGCGAGCTCCATGTTCACGTACTTGACCGTCGTGTAGTCCTCGACGCCCTCGGCGCCGCCCTCCCGGCCGAAACCGGACTGCTTGACCCCGCCGAAAGGGGCCTCGGCGGTGGCCAGCGCGAGGGTGTTGACGCCGACCATCCCGGCCTCGATGCCCTCGCTCGCCAGGAACGCGGTGCGCAGGTCCCCGGTGAAGACGTAGCTCGCGAGGCCGAGCTCGGTGCCGTTGGCGACGGCCAGCGCCTCGTCCAGGTCGGCGAAGGTCAGCACCGGCGCGACGGGGGCGAACGGCTCCTCGTGGAGCACGGCGGCGTCGGCGGGCACGTCGGTGAGGACCGTCGGGCGGAAGAAGTGGCCCTTGGTGAACCGGTCGTCTCGGCCCCCGCCCGCTGCGACCCGGGCGCCGCGGGACACGGCGTCGGCCACGAGGTGTTCGGCGGCGGCGACCCGGCGGGCGTTCGACAACGGCCCGACCGAGGTGTTCGGGTCCGACCCGGGGCCCACCTCCAGCTTCGAGGTGGCCGCCACGAACGCGTCGACGAACTCGGCGTGGATCGACTCGTGCACCACGAACCGGCTCGGCGAGGCACAGACCTGGCCGGTGTTGCGGAACTTGGCCTTGGCGCACAGCTCGGCGACCGCGGACACGTCGACGTCCGGGAAGACCAGCACGGGCGCGTGCCCGCCCAGCTCCATGGAGGTCTTCAGGATCCGGTCCGCCGCGGTGTGCAGCAGGATCCGGCCGACCGGGACCGAGCCCGTCAGGCTCAGCTTGCGGACGACCGGGGAGGCGAGCAGCCGTGCGCTGATGGCGGCGGAGTCCCCGACCAGCACGCTGAGCACACCCGCGGGCAGCCCGGCCCGGTGCAGGGCTGCCGCCACGACCTGGGTGGACAGCGGCGCCTCCTCGGCAGCCGTGACGATGATCGAGCAGCCCACAGCGAGCGCTGGGGCGATCTTGCGCGACGGCAGCAGGGCGGGGAAGTTCCACGCGGAGAACGCCGCGACGACGCCGACGGGCTCGCGGCGCACGGTGATCCGCTGGCTGGTGCTGTGTCCGTCGACCGTGCGGCCGTAGACCCGGCGGGCCTCGTCGGCGTACCAGTCGAACTGGTCGGCGGTGGCGAGGAACTCGGCCGTCGCCTCGGCCAGCGGCTTGCCCTGCTCCGCGGTCATCACCGCGGCGGCCTCGGCGGCCCACGCGCGCAGCAGCTCCGCGGTGCGGCGCAGCACGCCGCTGCGCGTCCACGGGTCGGTGCGGCGCCACGCGGCGAAGCCGGCGCGCGCCGACTCGACCGCCGCGTCGACGTCGGTCTCCGAGGCCGCAGCGACCTCGGCGACGCGTTCCTCGGTCGCGGGGTCGGTGACGACGAGGGAGGCCCCGTCGGCTGCCGCCCGCCACCCGCCGTCCAGGTAGAGCCCGGTGGGCACGGGGTTCGGGAAGGTCATGTCAGAGCTCCAGTCCGTGTCGCAGGTCCTGCGTGTCGGCGACCCAGTTGCCGACGTTCCACCGGCCGAACGAGCCGATGCCGCCCAGCTCGTGGTCGCCGAAGTAGACGGGGACGTGGACGAGGGAGAGCCCGTCGTGGGCGCGGGCCTTGTCCAGCGCGGTCTCCAGCTCGGCGAGCGAGTGCCCGCCGTGCAGCGCGAGGACCCCGGGCACCGCCGCGGCGAGCGCTCGGTAGTCCACCTCGACGTCGTCGTTCGTGGCGTAGTCGTGGCCGTACTGGGCGCGCTGCAGGGAGGAGATCGCGCCCTGCCTGCGGTTGTCGAACAGCACGATCACGCCACGGGCACCGTGCTGCACGCCGTCGATCAGCACCTGAGGGTTCATCGTGAACGAGCCGTCCCCGGTCAGGGCGACCCCGAAGAACGACTGCTCGGCGATCCCCGTGGCCACCAGCGCGGACGCGGCGAAGCCCATGTAGCTGGCGCCGGTCTCGGTCACGGTGCGGCCGGGGCGGTCGTCCTCGGTGACCTGGAAGCCGTTGGCCTGCACGTCCCCCGCGTCGAAGAAGCAGACGGCGTCGTGGTGGCGGGCCCAGCGGGTGACCAGCTCGACCGCGGCGGGCTGGGTGAGCACCTCGCGGCCCCACACGGGGTCGGCCAGGGTGGGGGAGTCGTAGCGGCGGCGCTTGAAGTCGTTCCACTCGTTCTGCTTCGCCACGCACGCCCGAGCCCAGCCGGAGGTGAGCGGGCGCGGCTCGGCCCCGAGGGCCCGCACCTCCGCGACCAGCCTCTGCAGCGTGGCCCTGGCGTCCCCGACCAGTGCGAGCGTGTTCGCGTAGTGCGTGGCGGTCGCGGTGTCCGCGTTGACGTTCACCACCGCGGTGACCTTGGGGTAGCCGGTGCGGGACATGTCCGCCTGGCACACCGGTCGGGTCCCGACGGCGAGCAGGGCGTCGGCCTCCTCCATCGCGAAGTTGCCCGAGATCGACCCCTTCGACCCGCCGACGCCCATCACGCGCGGGTGGGCGTAGGGCAGCGTGCCGGACGCGATGGGGGTCGGGACGGCGACGCCGTCGACCAGGGCGAGCAGCTCGTCGAGCTCCGCGCCGCAGGCCCGCGCCCCGCCGCCGACCTTGACCACGACGCGCTCGGCGTCGAGGAGTGTCCGCGCGGCACGCGCATACCGGCCACCGTCTGCGGCGGGCCCGAGGGGCGGGGGCGGCTCGGACGGCAGGGCGGCCGGGTTCAGGGCCATGAGCTGGGGCTGGGTGTTGATCGGGACCAGCAGGTAGAAGGGCCGCGCGGCGTGCGGGTGGTCGACGGTGTCGAGGCCGCGGCGCAGCGCCTCGGGCAGCGCCCACGGGGTGTGCAGGGTGTAGGCGGGGCCCATCGCCGAGGCGATCCGCAGGAAGCTCTCCTGCGGGCCGCCCGGGATCTGCTGCATGTTCGGGCCCTCGGCCTCGGTGGTCTCGTCCGCGTAGACGTGCCACACGCCGACCCCGTCGCTGGCCGCCGCGAGGCTGCCCGCCAACGCCTGCAGAGCGCCCGGGCCGATCGAGGTGAACACCGCGGCCTTCTCGCCGGTGACCCAGCGCAGAGCGGTGCCGACGTGCGCGGCCTCGACCTCGTTGCGCACGGCGTGCGTGCGCACCACCCCCGCCTCCTCGTACACGCGCAGGACCTCACCGATCTCGGTGGACCCGTGCCCGAAGATCCCGACCCAGCGCCGCACGCCCTGAGCCACCAGTCCCAGTACCACCGCCTCGGCGAGGGAGACCTCCACCCGGGGTGGCAGCGCCCCCTCCCGCAGGGCCTCCGCGACCCCGCCGGCGGCGGCGACCGCCGCCGCTCTCGACAACCTGTCCTCAGCCATGGCGAGCACGCTACAACAACTTTGTACATATGACTACGAGAGTGGCGATGATCGACGGTAGGATCCGGACATGGCGACGCCCGAACGGACCCGGTCCGGCACGTTGGAGTCCGGCCTCGACGTGATCGAGCTGCTGGCCCGCACCCAGCGGCCCCTCGGGGTCAGCGAGATCGCGGTCGAGCTCGGCGCGGACAAGGGGAACCTGCACCGGTTGCTGGGGGTCCTCACCTCGCGCGGGTACGTCCGCAAGGACGAGCACAGCAGGCGCTACGAGGTCACCCCGCGGCTGGTCGCGCTGTCCGGCAGCGTGCTGCGCAACCTCGACCTGGTCACCGCGGCCACCCCGGTCTGCAACGAGCTCGTCGCGACGATCCACGAGTCCATCCATGCCGCCCAGGTCGCTGGTCGCGAGGTGGTCTACGTGCTGCAACGCCGCGCGGCGATGCGGGTCAGCGTGAACACCGACATCGGGGCGCGGGCCCCGCTGCACTGCACGGCGACCGGCAAGGCCGTCTTGGCCCAGCTCCCCGAGGACCAGCTCGGGGAGTGGGTGCAGGAGCCCTTCGAGCCGCACACCCGGCGCACCTACGCCACGCTCGAGCAGCTGCGCGAGGACCTCGCGCTGGTCCGGGAGCGCGGCTACGCGATCGACGACGAGGAGCTCACCCCCGACGTGCGGTGCGTGGCCGCCCCCGTCTTCGCGATCGACGGCCGGGTGTACGGCTGCCTGGGGATCTCCGGCCCGGAGCACCGGATGGGCGTCAGCGAGGTGGTCCGCATCGCGTCCGCCGTGCTCTGGGCGGCGCGGGAGACCACGCGCGGGCTGGGTGGGCCGGTCGAGCGCTACGACTCCTACGCCATCCCGGCCACGCTCACCGGCTGACTCTCAGCTCGACAACACCGGTTCGGCATTGACAACACGCCCCCTCGTCGGTCAGTCTCGGTGCCGCTCACACCGCCGTTGTTACATGCACAACAAGGGAGTTCCATGTCTGCACGCACGGTCGGACTCGTCGGTCTCGGGAACATCGGCACCCCGATGGGCCTGTCGCTGCTGCGCGCCGGGCTGGGCCTCGTCGTCCGGGACCTGCGGGAGGAGGCGGCCGCCGAGTGCGTCGCCGCGGGCGCCCGCTTCGCGGCCTCCAACGCCGAGCTGCTGGACGCCACCGACCTGATCGGGATCGCGGTCGTCGACGACCGCCAGCTGCGCGCACTGATGCTCGGCGAGGACGGCCTGCTCGACCAGGCCAAGCCCGGCACCACCTTCATCGTGCACTCGACGGTGCTCCCCGCGACGATCCACGAGGTCGCGGCCGCGGCCGACGAGCGCGGGGTGAACGTGGTCGACGCCCAGGTCAGCGGCGGTGACCTGCGGGCACGCGAGGGCGACCTGGCGCTGATGGTCGGCGGCCGCGCCGAGGACGTCGAGCGCTGCACGGAGTACTTCGCCGCCGTCGGCCGCCGGGCCCAGCACATGGGAGAGTCCGGCTCGGGCGCCGCCACCAAGGTCGCCATCCAGATGATGACCTTCGGCAACTGGATCGCCGCGATGGAGGCGATGCGGCTGGCCCGCGCGTTGGGCATCGACGAGAAGGTGCTCGCCGACTTCGCCACCGACACCACCGCCGACTCCTGGGTCGCGCAGACCTGGGGCAACTACGACCGGCTGCAGCGCGAGCACCGGCTGGCCGGCACCGAGGACCTCTACCGGCTCTTCGACAAGGACCTGTTCAACGGCGTCGCGCTCGGTCGCGAGCTGGGCCTGCAGCTCCCCGTCACCGCGGTGTCCAGCCAGGTGCTCGCCGACACCTGGAAGGAGCGGCTCGGCATCGACGAGCCCGCCCAGGACTGACCCCTCCCACCCCACCAGTCAGGAGCTCTCCCATGGCGCCCATCGCCGTGCCCAAGTTCGCCATCGCCGTCGACTGCGCCCAGCAGATGGTCGACGTCGCCCGCAAGCACGCCGAGTCGCTCGGCAAGCAGGTCTCGATCGCGGTCTGCGACGAGTCCGGCTTCCTCGTCGCCTTCGCCCGCATGGACGACGCGAACCCGTCGAGTGTGAAGATCGCCCTCGACAAGGCCTACACCGCCGCGACGACGAGGATCGCCACGCACAAGTGGTTCGAGATCGTCACCACCGACGAGCAGCTGAAGGTCGGCGCCGCGGTCGGCGTCGAGCGGATGATCGTCTTCGGCGGCGGCCAGCCGATCGTCCACGAGGGCGCGGTCATCGGCGCGATCGGCGTGAGCGGCGGTCACTGGACCGGCGACACCGAGATCGGCACCGTCGCGTTGGACGCCGTCGGCGCCCGCGGCCCGGAGTAACCCCCAGAACTCTGCTCATCCCCCGCTCGAAGCTGCACGGAGGAACCATGGACAACGTCACCGCCAGGGCGGCCGAGGCGGGGGCTCCGGCCGCCCGCCCGCCCGCGGAGCGCAAGCCGATGCGGCGCGCCGTCTGGGCGAGCCTGATCGGCACGGTGCTCGAGCAGTACGACATGGTGCTGTTCGGCACCGCGTCGGCCCTGATCTTCAACAAGGTGTTCTTCCCCGAGGCCTCGCCCGCCGTCGGGCTCATCGCCTCGTTCGGCGCCTACGGCGTCGGCTTCCTCGCCCGCCCGCTGGGTGGGCTCTTCTTCTCCCACTTCGGGGAGAAGCTCGGTCGCAAGTGGATCCTGGTCACGACCCTGTTCCTGATGGGCGCGGCCACCTTCGCCATCGGGCTGCTGCCCACCTACGCCGCGGCGGGCATCGTCGCGCCGCTGCTGCTGGTGCTCTGCAGGCTGCTGCAGGGTTTCGGCGCGGGCGCCGAGCAGACCGGCGCGATCACCCTGCTCACGGAGAGCGCGCCGCGGGAGTCCCGCGGGCGGTACGCCTCGGTGGTCGCGGTCGGCTCCGGGCTCGGCATCGTGCTCGGCGGCGGTGCGTGGACGATCGCGCAGGCGCTGTTGTCCCCGGACGCGCTGCTCTCCTGGGGCTGGCGCATCGTGTTCTTCACCAGCGTGTTCGTGACGATCACCGCGTACGTCATCCGCCGTCGGATGCGGGAGTCGCCGGTCTTCGAGGAGGTCAAGCGCAACGACGCGGAGGCCACCACCGCCCGTGCCCCGATGCGGGAGCTCATGCGGGAGGGCAAGCGGCCCTTCCTCACCGTCCTCGGCATGACCAGCGGCACGATGTTCAACGGCTACGTGTTCCTGGCCTTCATGTCCGCCTACCTCGCCACCTGGCAGGACGTCGACGGTGTCGTCGCCTCGAACGTCGTGGTGGTCGGTGCGCTGGCGACGGCCGTCGCGGCCTTCGGGCTGGGCACCCTGTCGGACAGGGTCGGCAGGCGCCCGGTGATGCTCGGCGTCGCCGCGTTCCTGCTGGTCTACCCGCCGATCGCCTTCCTGCTGATCGGGACGGGGACGACGTTCGGGGTGTACGTCGGGGTTGCGCTGGGCTTCGCGATCGCGGTCGCGGGCGGCAACGGTGCCCACGCCGCGTACCTGGCGGAGCTGTTCGGCTCCCGGAACCGGCTCGCCGGCGTCACGCTCGCCCGCGAGCTGTCCTCCATGGTCGCGGGCGGGTTCGCCCCGCTGGTCTGCTCGGCCCTGATCGCCTGGGCGGTGGGCTCCTGGTGGCCGATCGCGGTGGTCATGTCGCTGACCGCGCTGATCTCGCTGCTGACCACGCTCTCCGCACCGGAGACCCGGGGCCGCGACCTGGTGGACGAGAAGGACGCCTTCGGCCGCTGATCCCCCGCCGAGATGAACGTCAGTGCTGTTCCGACCATGATCGAACAGCACTGACGTTCATCTCGGCTAGTAGGACAGCTCCGGGAGCATTCGGTTCGTGCGGCGCCTGCGCAGCCACACCTTGCGGACGCCGCCGGGGTACAGGCGGACCCTCGAGAGCTCCCAGCCGCCGTACTCGGCCTGGATCGCGAGGCGCACCGCCGCCGTGAGGCGGGGGACGTCCCCGTCGATCTTGAGGGGGCGGTACTCCCAGTCCCCCTCCACCGTGATATTCCCGTCGGGATCGACTGCCTCCACCGAACCGGCCGTCACCGGTCACCTCCCGCCGTTCGCGTGCGCCCCGGTGAACCGGGGGTTACGACAGCCACCATACGAGTGCTCGCGGCGGGCCGCTAGAACCCGCTCACGTCGTCCAGCGCCGCGCGGATCTCGGGCGGGAGCATGACCGTCTCGGTGGCCAGCGAGGCGGTGAGCTGGGCGGCGTCCCGTGCGCCGACGACCGCGGCGGCCACCCCGGGCCGGTCCCGCACCCACGCCAGGGCGACCGACAACGGCGAGGTCCCGAGGCCGTCGGCGGCGGTCAGCACCGACTGCACGATCCGGGCGCTGCGGTCGTTCCGCCGGGCCTCGACGTACGGGGCGAGGGTGGGGGAGCTCCCGCGCGAGTCCGAGGGGGTGCCGTCGGTGTACTTGCCGGTCAGCACCCCGCGCCCCAGCGGCGCCCAGGCCAGCAGGCCGAGGCCGTGGTGGCGCGCGGCGGGCAGCAGCTAGCGCTCGGCGGTGCGGTGGAGCAGGGAGTACTCGGCCTGTGCCGAGACCGGCACGGTCAGGTTGCCGAGGCCGCGGGCCCGTTCGGCGACCGTGGCGAGCTGCCAGCCCGTGGGTGCGACCAGGCCCGCGTACCGGACCCGGCCCGACAGCACCGCGACCTGGACGGCGGACAGCGTCTCCTCGACGGGCACGTGGGCGTCCCAGCCGGGGAGCTGCCAGAGGTCGAGATGGTCCGTGTGCAGCCTGCGCAGGGTGGC
>NZ_JACBXB010000659.1 GCF_013870575.1 Pseudonocardia pini | reverse complement strand
GCGCAGGCGCACCCACGCCGAACCGGCGGGCACCCGCAGCTACGACCTCTACGTCCCCAGCGGCTACCGCGGTGAACCGGTCCCGCTGGTCGTCATGCTCCACGGGGGCAAGCAGGACGCGGTCGACTGCGCCGCCGGGACCCGGATGAGCGCGCTCGCCGAGGAGCACACCTTCCTCGTCGCGGACCTCTACGCCGCGGCAGGGGTGCACTCGGGACTGGGCTACCAGGCGGCGCGAGACGTCGGCTCGGCGTTCGCCGCGATGCGCACCGGTGGCACGCCTGCGGCGAGCGGCCCCGCGCCGCTGTTCGTGGTGCACGGCGACGCCGACCGGATCGTCGCGCCCGTCAGCTCGGAGAAGATCGTGGCCGCCCGGCTCGCCACCGTGCCGACCTCGGTCGCGGACACCGGCGAGGTCGGCGGACCGGGCCACCGTGCCACTCGCGCGGTGCACCGGGACGCCGAGGGCGTGGCCGTCGTCGAGCACTGGACGGTCCACGGCGGCGGGCACGCCTGGTTCGGCGGCAGCCCGGCGGGCTCCTTCACCGACCCGTCGGGCCCCGACGCGTCCGCAGGCATGCTGCGGTTCTTCGGGATCGGCTGACCTCCCGCTACGCACTTCTGCGTACGACCGCCCGCCGCCGCGCCGTATCTCCGGCGACCGCGCGCCGCCCTCTGTGACACAGGGCGGCGACGGAAGGACCCGAGATGCTGCGCATCACCCACCACACGGCGGCAGGCACGGTCGGGGCCGAGGACCTCGAGGCCGTCGAGGCCGTCGAGGCCGTCATAGCCGCGGACTTCGACGATCCCTATCTCGAGCTGGTCCGGCTGCTGCGCGAGGCCTCCGAGATCGAGCACGCGCTGCTCGTGCAGTACCTGTACGCCTCGTTCTCGGTGAAGGACCGGTACTCGGTGCTGCGGGGGAGCGGGGTGGTCGACTCGAACAGCCTCGTGGGCGTGGCCATCCAGGAGATGCAGCACCTGCAGACGGTCAACGAGCTGCTCGCGGCCCTGCGCGCCGCACCCAACCTCGTGCGGCAGGACTTCCCGTACGAGCCCGCGATCTACCCGTTCCCCTTCGACCTGGAGCCGCTCTCGCTCGGGTCGTGCGCCAAGTACGTGTTCACCGAGGCGCCCGCCGCGGCCCTGGACCCCACCACCCCGGAGAACGCCACGCCGGCGAACCAGGCCTTCCTCGCCCGCCTCGCGCAGCACCTGCCGAACGGGGCGCAGCCGAACCACCTCGGCACGCTCTACGGGACGATCATCGAGCGGCTGCAGGCCGTGATCGCCGCCGGGGTGCCCGGCCTTGGCGACCTGTCGACATTCGAGGCCAGGCTCGACCACATCCGAGACGAGGGCGAACAGCAGCACTACGCCTTCTTCCGCGAGGTGTTCCTCGGCGAGCACGCGGCGTTCGCCGGGGTCGCGGACGTCTGGGCCTTCGATCCCGCCGACGAGCGCCATCCCACCGTGGACATCGGCACCAACCCCAGCGCCTTCCTGGGGCACCCGAACCAGATCCCGGACCCGACCCACCGCCGGATCGCCTGGCTGTCGGACCTGCACTACTGGCTCACCCTCGGGCTGCTCGACCTCGGCTACCGCACGGGGGACTTCCGCCCGAGCGTCCAGGCCGTCAGCCACATGACGGTCGCGATGCGACCGCTCGGCACGCTGTTGGCGGGCCTGGGCGTCGGCATGCCGTTCGACCCGCTGAGCATGGGCTACTCGCCCGGCCACGACCTGGCGGGCACGGTCCTGGTCCTGCGCAGGCTCACGGCCGAGGCCGCCGCCGTCGCGACGGAGCTCGCCGGGACCGTCCCGGACGGCGACCTGCTGGCCGACCTCACCACGACGACGCTGGAGGTGCTCGACGAGATCGCCCCGCAGACCCCACCCCTCCCGTCCGGGCCGCCACCCGTGCCGGACACCTCGGCCGCCGCCGCCGCGGCCGCGGAGGCGGCGATGGAGTTCTGGTTCGACTTCGACAACCGGTTCCTGCTCTCCCCGACCCCGCAGGCGATCGCGGCGCTCGGCGGCCTCGGGAACATGGAGGTCCTGCTGCGGGCGGCTCGCCGTCGGCGAGGCAGGACACGTTGGCGCAGAAGTGCATGCCGTAGACGAAGTAGACGTACAGGTGGCCCGCCGGGCCGAACATCACCGCGTTGCGCGGGGTGCGGCCCCGGAAGCTGTGCGCGGCCGGGTCGTCCGCCCCGCGGTAGGCCTCCACCTCGACCAGCTCGACGGCCACCGTCCCGTCGGGCGTGTCCGCCTCGACCGTGCACCCCAACAGCCGGCGGGCGGCGGGCAGCACGTCGACGGCGAGCTCCTCCCGCGCGATCACCCGCACCATGGCTCCACGACTGTCGTCTGGCCCCGCCGGAACAGCACGTATGGCTCCATGACGCGTCAGGCGGTGGTCCACGCTCGGTGGTCCGCGCTGGTCAGCCGCAGCTGGTCCAGCTGTTCCTCGACGCGGACGCCCGCGGTGCCACCCCTCGCGTCCCGGCTGGCGATCGAGCCCTCCACCGTGAGGACCCCGCGGACAGCGGGGGTCAGCGCGGGGTGCACGGCCGCCAGCTCGGCGTCGGACAGGTCCTCCAGGCCCACTCCCCTGGCCTCCGCGGCGCGCACGCAGCCACCGGCGGCCTCGTGCGCCACCCGGAACGGGACGCCCTGGCGCACGAGCCACTCGGCGACGTCCGTGGCGAGGGTGAAGCCCGCGGGGGCCAGCTCGGCGAGCCGGTCGGTGTGGAAGACCAGCGTCTCGACCATCCCGGAGACCGCGGGCAACAGGACCTCGAGCTGCTCGGCGGAGTCGAACAGCGGCTCCTTGTCCTCCTGCAGGTCGCGGTTGTACGCGAGCGGGAGGCCCTTGAGCGTGGCCAGCAGCCCGGTCAGGTTCCCGATCAGCCTGCCCGCCTTGCCGCGCGCCAGCTCCGCGACGTCCGGGTTCTTCTTCTGCGGCATGATCGAGCTGCCGGTGGAGAACGCGTCGTCCAGCGTGACGTAGGAGAACTCCGCGGTGGCCCAGAGGATGACCTCCTCGGACAGCCGCGAGAGGTCCACCGCGACCATGGCCAGCACGAACGCGGCCTCCGCGGCGAAGTCCCGCGCCGCCGTGCCGTCGATCGAGTTCTCCGCCGACGAGTCGAAGCCCAGCTCCGCCGCGACGGCCTCGGGGTCCAGCCCCAGCGACGAGCCCGCCAGCG
>NZ_JACBXB010000658.1 GCF_013870575.1 Pseudonocardia pini | reverse complement strand
CGATGCTCGACCGCGCCGAGCCCCGGTTCCACCTCGCCAACCGGACGGTGCTGGAGACGGACTTCGCCCGGCTCCGGGACTTCACGCTCGACGAGCACCGCGGCGACCCCGTCGTCCCCACGCTCGTGCTGCCGCCGCAGGCGGGCCACAGCTCGACCGTCGTCGACTTCGCGCCGGGACAGAGCCAGCTCACCGCGATCCGGGACACCGGGCTGACCCGGCTGTACGCCCTGGAGTGGCGGCCTGCCACGCCGCGCACCAAGCGCGTCACGATCACCGACTACATCGAGGTGGTCGACCGCTCGATCCGCCGGATGGGCGGGCGGGCGAACCTCGTCGGGGACTGCCAGGGTGGCTGGCTCGCGGCGATCTACGCCACGCTGCACCCCGAGCGTGTCCACACCCTGACCCTCGCGGGCGCCCCGATCGACTTCCACGCGGGCGAGTCCGTGATCGCGGCGTCCACCGCCGCGCTCTCGGGCAGGCTGGGCATGGCCCCCTACCGCGCCCTGGTGGCGGCGAACGGCGGCACCATGTCCGGCGCCGCCGTGCTGGCCAACTTCATCACCATCCAGCCGCAGGCGGAGATCTCCCGCCAGCTCCAGCTGCTCGCGCACGTGGACGACCCGACGCACGTCGAGCGCTACCGCGTGTTCGAGGACTGGTTCAAGCACACGCAGGACGTCCCTGGCGCCTTCTACCTCTGGCTCGTCGACAACCTGTTCCGGCGCAACCTGCTGGTGCGCGGCGAGCTGGAGGTCGCGGGGCGCCCCGCGCGGCTCTCGGCGATCGACTGCCCGGTCTACCTGCTCGCGGGTGCCACGGATCACATCACGCCGCCCGCGCAGCTGTTCGCGATCGCCGACCACGTGTCCACGCCCGCCTCGGAGATCACGAGGCGGACCGCCGCGGGCGGCCATCTCGGCCTGTTCACCGGGCACAAGGCGCTGCACGAGGACTGGCCGGCGCTGATGTCCGAGGTGTACCGCCACTCGACCGCGGGGATCTCCGGAGTGGCCTGACACGCACCGCGTCACCCCGGCCCCGTTCACCCGCACGGCGGATGCGCGGGGCCGGGAACGTTTATCCGGCGCCCTGCGTTCAACCCTGTAGAACCCCGGCGGAACGCGCCACGGTGTACCGCCCGGGTCGCGTTTGGGGAGGAACGTCCATGACACTGGCACCCACGGTGGATCCCGCGACGACCCCTGCCGGTAGCCCGGCACGCGGGGTGGCCGCGCAGGCGGGCGACCGCCGCGGCACGACGACGCGCGTTCCCGGACAGCGTACCGCTTCCGCGCGCAGTGGCGGTGGGGCTCGGTCCGAGGACCTCACCGACGAGTCGATGGAGACCACCGAGCCCAGCGGCCGTCCGGAGCTGACGGCCGAGGACCTCGACGCGCAGAGCCCCGCGGCGGACCTGGTCCGCGTGTACCTGAACGGGATCGGCAAGACCGCGCTGCTCACGGCGGCGCAGGAGGTCGACCTGGCCAAGCGGATCGAGGCCGGCGTGTTCGCCACGCACGTGCTCGACACCGCCGCGGCCGAGGGAACCGAGCTGGCCGAGGACTACGCCCGCGACCTGCGGGCCGTGGTCCGAGACGGCAGGCGGGCGCGCACGCACCTGCTCGAGGCGAACCTGCGGCTCGTCGTGAGCCTGGCGAAGCGCTACACCGGGCGCGGCATGCCGCTGCTCGACCTGATCCAGGAGGGGAACCTGGGCCTGATCCGCGCGGTCGAGAAGTTCGACTACGCGAAGGGCTTCAAGTTCTCCACCTACGCCACCTGGTGGATCCGGCAGGCGATCACCCGCGGGATGGCCGACCAGGCCCGCACAATCCGGCTGCCCGTGCACCTGGTGGAGCAGGTCAACAAGCTGGCCCGGATCAAGCGGGACATGCACCAGCGGCTCGGCCGGGAGGCCACGCACGAGGAGCTCGCCGCCGAGTCGGGCCTGCCCGAGGAGAAGATCTCCGACCTGCTCGACCACGCGCGGGACCCGGTGAGCCTCGACATGCCCGTCGGGAGCGACGAGGAGGCCCCGCTCGGGGACTTCATCGAGGACGACCAGGCGGCGGACGCGGAGAACACCGTGATCTCGCACCTGCTGCACGACGACCTGCGGCGGGTGCTCGGCACCCTCGAGGAGCGCGAGCAGCTCGTCATCCGGATGCGCTACGGCCTCGACGACGGGCAGCCGCGCACGCTGGACCAGATCGGCCGCCGGTTCGGCCTGTCCCGCGAGCGGGTCCGGCAGATCGAGCGCGAGGTCATGGCCAAGCTGCGGGTCGGCGAGCGCGCCGACCGGCTGCGCGCCTACGCCAGCTGACCGGCGGGCGGGACACCGCACGACTCACGAGGCGCGGCCCGGGAACGGGCCGCGCCTCGCGTGCGTCCAGACCGGCCGACGCCGTCCTCCGGGCTCCCCACGAGACGTGGACGACGCCGACCGGAGATCATTGTCGGGCCGCGACCCGCGGCGGCGCAGTCCGACGGGCGGGCTCGATCGGTGGACATCGGGCGGCCCGCGTCACACTCCGTCCGCCCGCTCCGCGGCCGCGAACGATGGTCTCGGCCGGGAAGATTGCCTAGGCTTCCCCCATGACCTCCAGTGCGACGGAGACCCCTCAGCCCGTCACCCCCCAGGCCATGCGCGAGGTGTTGGGGCACTTCGTGTCCGGGGTCGTGGTGATCACCGCGGTCGGCCCGGAGGGCCCCGTCGGCTTCACGTGTCAGTCGTTCGCGTCGCTGTCGCTGGACCCGCCGCTGATCACCTTCTCGCCCGCCCGCACGTCGTCGACGTGGCCGAAGATCCGGGAGATCGGCACCTTCTGCGTGAACGTCCTGGCCTCCGACCACTCCGAGTACAGCAACGGCTTCGCCCGCTCCGGCACGGACAAGTACGCCGGGGTGACCTGGTCCCCCGCCCCCAGCGGCGCGCCGATCCTGGAGGGCGTGAGCGCCTGGATCGACTGCACCCTCTGGAACGAGTACGACGGCGGCGACCACACGATGGTCGTGGGGAAGGTGTCCGACCTCGGTGCGGACGCCCAGCGGCTGCCGCTGCTGTTCTACCGCGGCGGCTACGGGATCACGGCCCCGCTCCCGCCGAGCGGCGCCGAGGAGGAGTCCTGAGCCGGCTGGGGTAGCCCCAGCCGCGCCGGCAGGTCGGCCACCGAGCCCAGCACGTCGTGTGGTCGCCGCCGTCGTACTCGTTCC
>NZ_JACBXB010000657.1 GCF_013870575.1 Pseudonocardia pini | reverse complement strand
GGGCACGCCCGCCGCGTCCAGCCTGCGCATCTGCTCGGCCATCGCCGAGAACACCGAGGGGTCGCCGCTGGCCAGCCGGGCGACGTCTAGCCCGTGCTCGTGGGCCCGCACCATCTCCTCGACGATCTCGGCGAGCGTCATCAGCGCCGTGTCGACCGTGCGAGCCGCGGGCGGGCACAGCGAGAGCATCTCCGGCGGGACCAGCGAGCCCGCGTAGAGGCAGACGGGCGACGCGGCGATCAGGTCGCGCGCCCGCAGCGTGAGCAGGTCGACCGCGCCGGGACCCGCCCCGATGAAGTGGACCGTCACTTCACGGTGCTCCAGACGGTGACCGACATCCCGGGCCGCCAGCCGAGGAACCCGCCGACCGGCTCCGCCCTCGACACCTGCATCCGCACGAGCGAACCCCCGAACCGCCGGTGTGCGACGGCGAGGGCGGACTCGGACTCCACCGTGACCCCGTTGGCGACCAGCCGACCGCCCGGAGGCAATGCGGCCCAACAGGTGTCGAGCACGCCCTCGCGCGTGAGCCCGCCCCCGATGAAGATCGCGTCGGGCACCGGGAGCTCGCGGAGCGCCTCGGGCGCCGGGCCGGTCACGACGCGGAGCGTGGGCACGCCCAGCCCCGCCGCGTTGCCCTGGATCCGCTGCGCGCGAACGGGATCGGACTCGACGGCGACCGCCCAGCAGGAGGGGTGCGCGCGCATCCACTCGATCGCGATGCTGCCCGCACCGGCGCCGACGTCCCACAACGTCTCGCCCGGGCGCGGGGCCAGGTGGGCGAGGGTGACCGCCCGGACCTCGCGCTTGGTGAGCTGGCCGTCGTGGGCGTAGGCCTCGTCCGGCAGCCCGGCGACCTCGCCGAACACCCGCGCGCCGGGCGCGGCGACGCACTCGATCGCGACGACGTTGAGCGCATCCCCCTCGGGGTGCAGCCAGTCCCGCGCGATGCCGGAGTAGGTCCGCTCGGCAGGCCCGCCGAGCTGTTCGAGCACGGTGAGCCTGCTGGGGCCGAAGCCGTCCGCGGTGAGCTGGGCCGCGATCTGCGCGGGCGAGGCGGCGCCCGCCGACAGGACCAGCACGCGTCGGCCGGGGGCGACCGTGCGCCGCAGCCGCTCGACGGGCCGCCCGACGACGCTCACCACGTCCACGTCCTCCGTGGGCCAGCCCAGACGCGCGCAGGCGAGCGTGGTCGACGACGGGTGCGCGATCACGTGCAGGTGTCTCGCGCCGAGGGTGCGGGCCAGCGTGGCCCCGAGGCCGAAGAACATCGGGTCGCCCGAGGCCAGCGCGCAGAGCCGCCGGCCCGCGAACTGCGCGAGCAGCCCCGGCAGGGCCGGGACCAGCGGCGACGGCCACGCCACCAGCTCCGCCGATACCTTGCCCGCCACGAGGTCGAGCTGCCGGGGGCCGCCCAGGATCACCTCGGCGGCGGCCAACGTCTCCTGGGCGTTGCCCGCGAGTCCCGACCAGCCGTCGGCGCCGATGCCGACCACGACGACGGCCGGGCCCTCCGGCTCGTTACCACCGCTCACGTCTCCACCTCTCGACGACCGCGCACGACCCTACGTGGTCGCCCGTCAGCCGCGGGGGTGAGTGCGGCCACCGGAAGGGGTCAAACCGGGCGGAGGTGATCGTAGTTCTTGGGTCGGAGCCGCATCGCATGCACCACCCGGTCCCCCTCGACGACCACCTCGAGCAGGTCCCGCGTCGGGGCCACGCCGATCAGCAGGGTGCGCTCGCCCTGCGGCACGGCGCGGAACGGGGCGGCGACGACCGCACGGATCGTCTCCTCCCCGATCCCGTGCTTGAGCGCGCCGGTCGTGATCTGCACCGTCTCAGCGTAGGGCGGCGAGCAGCTCGGCCTCGACCGCGGCCGCCCCCGTGACCGCCCGGGGACGGGGTAGGTCGATCGTCAGCTCGTGGCGCACCCGGGCGGGCCGCGGGGACAGCACGAGGACGCGGTCGGAGAGGAAGACGGCCTCCCGGACGTCGTGCGTGATCAGCAGGACGGTCCAGCCGAACCGCTCGCGGACCTCCGCCAGCCACTCCTGCATCGCGGTGCGGGTCAGCGAGTCCAGGGCACCGAAGGGCTCGTCGAGCAGGAGGACCTCGCGGTCCTGGACGACGGTGCGGAGCAGCGCCGCGCGCTGGCGCATGCCGCCGGAGAGCTCCTCCGGGCGGGAGTCCTCGAAGCCCGCCAACCCGAACGGGCCGAACAGGGCCCGGGCGCGCGCTCGGGCCTCCCGGCGTCGCATCCCGGCGACCTCCAGGCCGAGCGTGGTGTTGTCCAGCACGCTGCGCCACGGGAAGAGCAGGTCCTTCTGCGGCATGTAGGCGAAGGTGTCGCGGGCCGCGGGAGCGCCGTCGACGAGGACCTCCCCGGCGTCGGGTTCCAGGAGGCCGGCGAGCACGCCGAACAGGGTGCTCTTGCCCGATCCGCTGGGGCCGAGGATCGAGACGAACTCCCCCGGCGCGACGTCGAAGGACACGCCGTCGAGCACGGGGAGGTCGCCGTACGCGAGCTCGACGCCGCGGACCGTGATCTTCATCGGCGAACCCACGGCGCGACCGCGCGCTGGACCAGGAAGGTCAGGGCGAACAGCGCCAGGGTCAGCACCGCCGACACCCCCACCGCCGCCAGCACGAGGTCGGTGCGGAAGGAGTTCTTCTGCTGGTTCATGAAGATCCCCAGCCCGGACCGCGCACCCACGTACTCGGCGAAGATCGCGCCCGTCACGGCATAGGTGATGGCGATCCGCAGCGCGGTGAAGAAGGAGGGCAGCGCACCCGGCAGCCGGACGTACCGGAACTCAGCCCGGCGGCTCCCGCCCATGCTGCGCAACAGGTTCGACGCCTCGGGATCGGTCCGGGCGAACCCCTCGACGAGTCCGACGACGATCGGGAAGAAGGTGACCAGCGCGATCACCAGCACCTTCGGCAGCAGCCCGAAGCCGAACCAGAGGATCATCAGCGGCGCGATCGCGATGATCGGCAGCGTCTGGGAGGCGACCAGCAGCGGCATCAGCGCCCGGCGCAGCCACGGCGAGAAGTCGACGACGATCGCCAGCGCCCAGCCGACCGCCAGCGACACGGCGAACCCGACCGCCGTGACCTGCAGCGTCGGCACGGTGTTGGTCCAGAGCGCCGCGCGGTTCGCCCAGCCCTGCTCCACCACGCGCCACGGCGAGGGCAGGACCTGGGGCGCGACCGCGAGCAG
>NZ_JACBXB010000656.1 GCF_013870575.1 Pseudonocardia pini | reverse complement strand
CCCGTCTCGTCCGCCCGCAGCGGGATCACACGTGCGTCCGGCACCGAGTCCCCCTCACCGTTCTTCTCCCCGTGCGCCACCGCGTCCCCTAGCCGAGCATCCGCGGCATGGCCCGGGCGGCGCCCAGCAGCGTGCGCTCGACCGCCTCGAGGCGCCCCTGTCCGAGGACGGGACGCAGCGCCCGGCCGCGGACGTAGTCGTCGAAGGCCTGGACGGTGGTCCACCGGGGCGCGAAGCCGAAGCGTTCCTTGAGCCGCGTGGTGTCCACCACCCGGCCGAAGTTCAGGAACCGCATCTGCTCCGGCGAGTAGTCCACGATCCGGGCGCCGCGCAGCACCCTGCCGACCGGCCCGACGGCGACCGACGGCACCGGGACCTGCACCTGACCGGCCCGCCGGATGGCCTGGGACAGCGTGACGACGCCGTCCGCCGCCACGTTGTAGACCCCGGGCAGGTCGTGCGTGGCCGCCCGCTCCAGCACCGCGAGCGCGTCCTCCTCGTGGAGGAACTGCAGCCGGGCGTCGAACCCCAGGACGGTGGGGACGGCGGGCAGCGCGAAGTACCGCGTCATCACGGTGTCGATGCGCGGGCCGACGTAGTTGCAGAAGCGCAGCACCGTCGTCGCGACGTCCGGGCGGCGGCGACCGAACCCGCGCAGGTAGCCCTCGATCTCCGCGGCGTCCTTGGCGTACCCGCCCGACGGCAGGTCCTTCGGCGTCATCGACTCGTCGAACAACGCGGGATCGCGCGAGCCGGAGCCGTACACGGCGGTCGTGGACTTGAGCACCACCCGACGCACCTGCTCGGCCTTCTGGCACGCCGCGAGCAGCTGCATCGTGCCGATGACGTTCATCTCCTTCATCGCCGTGCGGCCGCCGGACGAGCCGGGGCCCGCGGAGAGCGAGGCGTGCACCACGGTGTCGACCGAGGCGCCGGAGATGACCTTGGCGATGAGCGGGTTGCGGATGTCCGCGCGGACGAACTCGGCGCGGCCCATGCGGCGCAACATGTCCCGGGACGGCGGCACGGTGTCGACCCCGAGCACGCGGTCGATGGCGGGATCGGCGGCCAGCCGGGCCGCCAGGTTGCCACCGAGGAACCTGCTGACACCTGTCACGAGCACGACGGAGGGCGGGTCGCCGGGGTCACCGGCACCGCGGGGGGGTCCCGAGCGCGTCACAGGCACGACCTGTCTCGTCGTGGGTGGTGGAACGGGAAGGATCCCGCCCGCGACTGGCGGCGGACGGGATCCCGGGGTCTTACTTGCCGAGCTTGCGACGCTGCACGCGGGTCTTGCGGAGCAGCTTGCGGTGCTTCTTCTTCGACATCCGCTTGCGACGCTTCTTGATGACCGAGCCCATGCGCCGGTACCTCCTGTTTACTGCTTTCGCGCGCGTGGATGCACACGGCGAGACGATGACCGGTCGCCGATCCTACCCGCCGGCGCGACGGGTTCCGGGAGAGGGGTCAGCCCGCGTCGAAGTACGCGTGCCGCAGGTAGTCCTCGACCGCCCGCTTCGGTACCCGGAACGACCGGCCGACCCGGGCGGCGGGGAGCTCCCCGCCGTGCACGAGCCGGTACACGGTCATCTTGGAGACGCGCATCATGGCGGCGACCTCGGCCACGGTCAGGAACTGCACCGCGGAGAGGTTCTCGACCCGCTCGGGCTGCCCCGAATGCCCTGGTTGCTGGGTGGCCATCCGGACACCGCCTTCCCGTCTGCATCGCGTGTTCCCCGTGAGGATAGCGGTGCCGGTGTGACGCCTTCGACACACCATGCCACACCGGAGGGGCGTTCAGGTGCGCGTCAGGGTGACAGGGACTCCTACGATCGGGTCAACGGGCTTGCACCGAGCGTCCCAACTCGGCCGAGCGGTCCCGGGCGGCCTCGATCGCATCGATCAACGCGGCCCGCACCCCGTGCCGTTCCAGCTCCCGGATCGCGGCGATGGTGGTGCCCGCGGGCGAGGTCACGGCCTCGCGGAGCAGCACCGGGTGCTCCGCGGACTCCCGCAGCATGGTGGCCGCGCCGTAGGCCGACTGCACGATCAGGTCGGCCGCGACGGTGCGCGGCAGGCCGAGCAGGATCCCCGCGTCGATCATGGCCTCGACCAGGAAGAAGAAGTAGGCGGGGCCGGAGCCGGACAGGGCCGTGACGGCGTCCTGCTGGCTCTCCGGGACGGTCACCACCTTGCCGACCGCGCCGAGCAGCTCCTCGACCAGGGCCAGGTGCGCGGCCGTGGCGTGGGTGCCGCCGGACACGGCGCTCATCGCCTGCCCGACGACCATCGGCGTGTTCGGCATGACCCGCACGACCGGGGTGCCCGCGGGCAGCCCGCCCTCGAACAGCGCCGTGGGCAGGCCTGCGCACAGCGACACGACGAGCGTGCCGGGGGTGAGCGCGGCGGTCAGCTCGGTGAGCACCGGCGCGATGTCCTGCGGCTTCACGGCGACCACGACGACGTCCGCCTTGCCCGCCGCCGCGGGCACGTCCGCCGCCTCTACCCCGAGCCTGCCGGACAGCTCCGCGGCCCGCCCCGGGTGCCGCTCCGTGAAGACCAGGTCCGCCGCGGGCCGACCCGCCGCGAGCAGCCCGGACAGCAGCGCCTCCCCGATCTTCCCTGCACCCAGTACGGCGATACGAGTCATGAGGGAACGGTAACCGCGCCGCGCCCGGCCCGGCCCGGGCCCTACCCCGGCCCCGCCGGGGCCCACGGCCGAAACCCACTCTCGGCACCACCCTCTGCCACGGATGCCGCCCAGCCGTGATCACCGCCTACGAACCATCGACGCCGTATACGGCGCGGAGGGGTCGGAGACGACGATCAGCCGACCCCCGTGGCGGAGACCGGGCTCCGGTCAGTCCTGGGCGAGGGGGGCCAGGGCGAGCTGGCGGGCCTGGCAGACGATCCGGCCCGTCGAGTCCCGGACGGTGCTGTCCTCGTCGAACCAGGTACCGGCGATCATCTCCGACCGCGACTCCAGACGCAGCCAGCCCGGGGCGGGGCGGGCCCGCAGCAGCGCCGTGAGCTGCACGGTCGGCGCCCAGCCGAACCCGCGGCCGAGGTTGAACACGGTGGGCGGCAGGGCGTCCCCCGCCAGCAGCGCGAAGAGCGGGTCCGGCTCCTCGCCGCGCGGGCGCATCCAGCCGCGCATCACCGGGTCGCCGGTCTCGCCGCGCAGGAACGCCATGGTCGACGGGTCGTACCGGGCCTCCGTCGCGG
>NZ_JACBXB010000655.1 GCF_013870575.1 Pseudonocardia pini | reverse complement strand
AGGGCCTCGTCCGAGGCGTGGGCCCGCAGCCAGTCCACCCGGTCCAGCCAGCCCGCCATCTCCGCGTTCAGCGGGTCCGCGAGCTCGCCGGGCAGGTCCTCCACCACGACCTCGCCCGCGCGGCCGTCGGCGTTGCGGCGCAGCAGGAGGAACCCGAACCCGACGGCCTCGACGCGCTCCGCCGCGAGCCAGTCCAGCCACTCCGAGGCCGCCTCGCGGGTGGCGGGGGCGGACAGGTCGAGCCCGGCGTCCCGCTGCCAGGTGCCTACGTGCAGGGCCGGGTCGGTGACCTCGCGCTGCAGGACCCAGGCGTCGCAGCCCTCGGGGACCCAGGAGCGGACGCGGTCCGGCCAGTCCTCGCCGCGCACGTGCAGCCAGGAGCCGAGCAGCTGGGCCCGTCCGCCGGGGCGCAGCCGGGCGGGCAGGTCGGCGAGCAGCCCCGCCATGGCCGCGTCGCCCGCCTGGCCGGAGTCCCGGTAGACGTACTCGACCCGCGCCGGACCGGGCACGAACGGCGGGTTGGACACGATCGCGTCGAACCGCCGGTCGGCGACGGGGGCGAACCAGGGCCCCTCGACGAGGTCGACGCCGCGGACCCCCGACAGCGCCAGCGTGGCGCGAGCGACCTCGAGGGCCTTCGGCGCGACGTCGGTGGCCACGACCCGGCCGGAGAACCGGCTGGCGTGCAGGGCCTGCACACCGCAGCCGGTGCCGAGGTCGAGGGTCTCCCGCACCGGGGTGCGGACCAGCGACGACGCCAGCGTGAGCGAGGCCCCGCCCACCCCGGTCACGTGGTCGCGGTCCTGTCGCGCCGCCGGGGTGTCCAGGTCGGACAGCACGTACCAGCGGGCCTCGCCGCTCACGTCCTCCTCGCCGTAGGGGCGCAGGTCCATCGCCGCCCGGTAGCCCTCGGGGCCCGCGGCGAGCAGCCCCCCGCCGACGAGCGCGTCGAGCTCGGGGAGCGGGACCTTCTCCTCGGTGGCGCCCAACAGGAACAACCGAACGAGCGCACCGAGCGCCCCGGCCTCGCGGGTGGCGCGCGCCGCGGCCTCGGGCTCGCCGCGGGTCAGCGCGGCGTGCGCGCCGGGGCCGAGCAGCTCGCGCACCCCGGTCGTGGTGAACTCCTGCTCCAGGAGGGAGTCGCGAAGCCGGGCGCAGAGATCGTCGGACAGCACGGCCCCATCCTCCCCACCCAGGTGACCGAGGGGTGATCGGGGCTCAGGGATCTCCGGTGGCGCCGATCGGCCCATGATCACGCGCTACCGTGGGTCCGTGCTGAGCCTCTCCCAGGACACGGCGGCGGACGCGCTGCTCGACCGCGATCCCCTCGCCCTGCTCACCGGCATGCTGCTGGACCAGCAGATCCCGATGGAGCGCGCCTTCGCCGCGCCCGCCGAGCTGGCCGCCCGGCTGGGCACCGACCACCTCGACGCCCGACAGATCGCGGAGTACGACCCGGAGGAGCTCGTCGAGCTGTTCGCGCGGACCCCCGCGCTGCACCGCTACCCCAGGTCGATGGCGGGCCGGGTGCAGGCGCTGTGCCAGGCGGTCGTCGAGCGGTACGCGGGGGACGTGACCGGCGTCTGGTCCGACGCCGGAGACGGCAGGGAGCTGTTCCGGCGGCTCTCCGCGCTGCCCGGCTTCGGCAAGCAGAAGGCACAGATCTTCGTGGCCCTGCTCGGCAAGCAGCGCGGTGTCACGCCCCCCGGTTGGCGCGACGCCGCCGGGAGCTACGGCGACGAGGGCTCGTTCCGGTCGGTGGCCGACGTCGTCGACCGGGGTTCGCTGGACCGGGTCCGGGAGTTCAAGCAGGCGGCCAAGGCCGCGGCGAGGGCCGGGAAGTGATCGGACGCGGGTAGGATCACCGGCGTGCACAAGGTCCCCACCGACCGCCGCGAGATGCGGGTCATCGACGCCGACCAGGTGTGCGACGCCACCGCGGTCCTCGCCGACGGCGAGCGGGTCCAGCAGGCCGCCACGGTGCTCGACGCGCTCGGCGAGGTGAACCGGCTCTCCATCCTGCTCGCCCTGCAGCACGCGGGGGACCTGTGCGTGTCCGACCTGGCCGTCGCCGTCGGGATGAGCGACTCCGCGGTGTCGCACGCGCTGCGGCTGCTGCGCGCGCACCACATGGTCACCGCGCACCGGCAGGGCAGGCTCGTGCGCTACCGGATCGCGGGCGGCCTGGCGCGCCGGCTGCTCGAGGTCGTGTCCGAGGAGGCCGTCGGTCCGGTGCGGCTGCACGCGCACGGGGACGGCGCAGGCGGAGTCGACCGCCGGCACGCGGAGTCCGACGACCCCGCCTGAGGGTCCGTCGTCTCAGGGTGAACGCGCGTACCGTCGGTGCGAGTGACACGATGGGGACGGAGGTGGTCCGGTGACGACTGATCCCAGTCGCCCGTCGGGCCGGGACGCCGATCCCGTGCTCATCACGGACGCACAACGCTCCTACGAAGAGGAGCTCGCGGTGCGCAAGCGCCGCTACAAGATCATGATGGGGATGCGCATCCCGTGCATGGTCCTCGCGGCGGTCTTCTACCAGATCCCCTGGCTCGCCGTGACCCTGTTGATCATCTCGATCCCGCTCCCGTGGATCGCGGTGCTCATCGCCAACGACCGGCTGCCGCTCAAGACGGAGAAGGTCAGCCGCTACAAGCCGGAGCGGCTCGAGCTGGAGTCCCGCGAGCACCCGGTCATCGACGGCGGTCCGCCTCACAGCTGAGGGACACCGCCACCTGAGCGGCGAGCCTCGCGTTGGCCCGCACCAACGCGATGTTCGTGGCCAGGCTCGCGCCGCCGCTGGCGGTGTGGAAGTGCTCCAGCAGGGCGGGCGTGACGTCCTTGCCCGTGATCCCGCGGTCGGCCACGAGGGCGAGCCCCTCGGAGAGCAGTCGGTCGTGCAGCTCGGAGGGGAGCTCCGCGGCCTCCGGGACCGGCCTGGCCAGCACCATGCCCGACCCCGGGCCCAGGTCGCGGTGGGCGCACCAGGCCGCGCCCGCCTCGTCGGGCGAGTCGACCCGCCAGGGCACGGGGAAGCCTGCGTCGCGCCGGTAGAAGCCGGGGAACCGGTCGGTGCGGTAGCCGAGCACCGGCACCGACGAGGTCTCCAGCACCTCGAGGGTGGCCCCGACGTCCAGGATCGACTTGATCCCCGAGCACACGACGAGCACCGGGGTGGCGGCGAGGGCGGGCAGGTCGGCGGAGACGTCCCAGGTCTCCCGGGCGC
>NZ_JACBXB010000654.1 GCF_013870575.1 Pseudonocardia pini | reverse complement strand
TGCGGGCCTCCTGCAGGGTGTATGAGTCCGCCGCGGCGGCCGTCGACAGCCACAGCGTGAGCACCAGGCCCGCGGTGAACAGCGCCATGATCAGCAGCACGAACTGCGCGCGCCCGGCGCCGACCTGCGTCGCCTTGCTCTTGCGGGGCCCGCCGACCGCCTTGCGGACGCGCTCGTCCCGCTTGGCGTACGCCGCCTTCGCGGCGCCCTTGCGCGGAGCGGCGCCCTTGCGCGGGGCCGGCACCGTGACGGTCCCCCGCTGCGCCGGGATCCGGCGCGTCGGGGTCTCCGTCCCCTGCCAGCTCACCGAGATGTTCGGCCGCTTCCGAGTGGGTGTCTTGACCGGCGCGCTCATGCTGCGACCTCCCGGATGCGTTCGGCGGCCCGGCACCGCACCGAGGCGGCGCGCGGGTTGTCCTGGATCTCGTCGTCGGTGGCGGGCTCGGCGCCGCGGGTCAGCAGCCGCAGCTCCGGGCCGTGTCCCGGCAGCTCCACCGGGAGGTCGACCGGGGTGCGGGAGGCCGCCCCCGCGGCGAGCTCCCGCTTGACCATGCGGTCCTCGAGCGAGTGGTAGGCGAGCACGACGATCCGCCCGCCCACCGACAGCGACCCGAGTGCGGCGGGCAACGCCCCCCGCAGGGCCTCGAGCTCGCCGTTGACCTCGATCCGCAGGGCCTGGAACGTCCGCTTGGCGGGGTGTCCCCCGGTCCGGCGGGACGCCGCGGGCACCGCGGCGTACAACAGCTCCACCAGCTCCGCGCTGCGGGTGAACGGCGCCTTGTCGCGCCGCTTGACCACCGCGGAGACGATCCGGGTGGCGAACCGCTCCTCGCCGTACTCCCGCAGGATGCGGACGAGGTCGCCCGGCGCGTAGGTGTTGAGGACCTCGGCCGCGGTCGGTCCCCGCGTGGGGTCCATCCGCATGTCGAGGTCCGAGTCCCGCGAGTAGGAGAAGCCGCGCTCGTCCGCGTCGAGCTGCAGGGAGGACACGCCGAGGTCGAACAGGATCCCGTCGGCGCGCGGCAGCCCCAGCTCCGCGAGGACGTCGGCGATCTGGTCGTAGACGGCGTGCACGAGGTGCGTGCGCCCGGCGTAGGCGGTGAGCCTGCGCCCGGCCAGCTCGAGCGCCTGCGGGTCCCGGTCGAGCCCGACCAGGGTGAGCTGCGGGTGGGCGGCGAGCAGCGCCGCGGAGTGACCACCCAGCCCCAGGGTGGCGTCCACGACGACCGCGGGCCTGCCCTCCAGCGCCGGGGCCAGGAGCTCCAGCACCCGGGGGAGCATGACCGGCACGTGCCGCCTGCCGTCGTTCTCCTGCTCGGTGTGCACGCCGCATCACCCCCACTGAAGGGTCGGCCCGTGGGCCTCGCCTTCGTCGTACCCCCACCCCGCGCCCGCACCCGGGGTGGTCATGCCGACGGCCCGGGACGGGAAGGTCCCGAGCCGTCGTGGTCCATCCCTCCCGGCTCCCCAGCCCGGCGGACGGTGTGGCCGCCGCCCCCACCCGGCCGCCGCGCCTCCGCTCGCCCCGACGGACCTGGCACCGGGGAAGGTGCGCCAGGGCCGTCGGGCCGAGTGGCACGACGCGGCGTCCGGGAAGGGACGGCGACTCGTGGTGTTCCGATCTCAGATCAGACCGGGCAGAACCTCCTCCTGCGCCTTGGCGTAGTCGTCCTCGTGCTGCTCCTGGTACGACTGCCAGGCCTGCGCGTCCCAGATCTCGACGCGGGTGAACGCGCCGATCACCACACAGTCCTTGGACAGTCCCGCGTACCGGCGCAGCTCCGGGGTGATCGCGATCCGGCCCTGGCCGTCGGGGTTCTGCTCGTCGGTTCCCGAGAAGAGGTTCCGCTGGAAGGCACGCGCCGACTCGGAGGTCAGCGGCGCCGAGGCGACCTTCGTGGCGACCTCCGTGAAGGCCTCACGGGTGAACACGTAGAGGCAGTGGTCCTGCCCTTTCGTGACCATGCACCCGCCCCGCAAGTCGTCTCGGAACTTCGCGGGCAGCGTGAGCCGCCCCTTGTCGTCCAGCCGAGGCGTGTAGGTGCCGAGGAACACCCGCACCACCTCTTCTCGGAGCCCCGTCTCGCTCCAACGCGGCCCACATTACCCCACTTCGCACCACGGTCAACTGGAAACGGCGCCCCACCAGGGTGTCGTCGGCACGTTTCAGCAGGTCGGATGATGTGGGGGGTGGTGGGGGGATTCCACCCTGACCGGGGGTTCAGTACTCATGGACCCCGCCGCGGCCCGGTCGAAACCGCAGGTCAGCGGCGAGGTGGGGCGTGGTGGGGAGTCCGGTGGGGAGCCGTGGGGAGGGCGGTGGGGCATCGTGGGCGCGGCGGTGCGGAGAGGTGGGGAGAACTCCGCTCGGAGCCCGATCCCCCGGTCGGGGGACGCTCCTCGCGGGGTTTTGACAGACTGGAGGGCACGCTCGCCCGCAGGACCCGCCCCACCCCCAGGAGCAGGCTTGACCACGACCAGCCGATCCGGCCCCGCCACCCAGGGCCCCGACGTGCCCGAGCCGACCCCGCTCGCCGCCGTCGCGGACCTCACCGCGCGGCTGGCCCAGAACATGCAGCGGATCATCGTGGGCAAGCCCGAGGTCGTCCGGCTGGCGCTGGTGACCCTCCTCGCCGAGGGCCACCTCCTGGTGGAGGACGTCCCCGGCGTCGGGAAGACGTCGCTGGCCAAGGCGCTCGCCCGCTCGATCGACTGCTCGGTGAGCCGGGTGCAGTTCACCCCGGACCTGCTGCCCGGGGACATCACCGGGATGAGCGTCTACAACCGGCAGACGAACGAGTTCGAGTTCCGGCCCGGCCCGGTGTTCGCCAACGTCGTGATCGCGGACGAGATCAACCGCGCGTCGCCCAAGACCCAGTCCGCGCTGCTGGAGTGCATGGCCGAGCACCAGGTGACCGTCGACGGCGGCACCTACGGCCTGGCGAGCCCGTTCATGGTCGTCGCCACCCAGAACCCGGTCGAGATGGACGGCACCTATCCCCTGCCCGAGGCGCAGCGGGACCGCTTCACCGCGCGGATCTCCGTCGGCTACCCGGACCCGGCCGCCGAGCTCGCCATGATCGACGAGCACTCCGGTGCCGACCCCCTCGAGCTGCTCCGTCCCGTCGCCGACGCCCGCATGGTCCGGTCGGTCGTCGAGGCCGTCCGGCGCGTGCGGGTGGGCCCGGAGGTGCGGCAGTACTGCGTGGACCTCGTCGGGGCCACCCGGC
>NZ_JACBXB010000653.1 GCF_013870575.1 Pseudonocardia pini | reverse complement strand
ACGACCCCGGGGGCGACCGCGGGCACGCTGCTGCGCGCGCGTTCCTGCTACATGTGCAAGCAGCGCTACACCGTGGTCGACGCGTTCCACCACAACCTCTGTCCGAGCTGCGCGGCCTCGAACCGCGCGCGCCGGGACGCGCGGACGGACCTCACCGGGCGTCGGGCGCTGCTCACCGGCGGGCGGGCGAAGATCGGGATGTACATCGCGCTGCGGCTGCTCCGCGACGGCGCGCACACCACGATCACCACCCGGTTCCCGCACGACGCGGTGCGTCGGTTCTCCGCGGTCGAGGACAGCGCCCAGTGGCTGCACCGGCTGCGGGTGGTGGGCATCGACCTGCGCGACCCGGCGCAGGTCGCCGCCCTGGCGGACGACGTCGCGGCCCAGGGTCCGCTCGACGTCCTGATCAACAACGCGGCCCAGACGGTCCGGCGCGCGGTGGGCTCGTACTCCGCGCTCGTCGAGGCCGAGCAGGAGCCGCTGCCCCCGGACACGGTGCCCGAGGTGCTGGTGTTCTCGCACTCCAGCGACGCACACCCGGCCGCGCTGGCCGGGGCGGTCCCCGCGCTCGGTGCGGTCGTGGAGACCGAGGAGGGCTCGGCGGTGGGGGTCCCGCCGGTCGCCGGGACACCCGCGCAGCGGCTCGCCGCGCTCGCCATGACCGCACGCAGCGCCTCCCCCGAGCGGATCGCCGCGGGCATCGCGGTGGACGCGGGCGGCCTGCTGCCGGACACGGCCCGGGTGAACAGCTGGGTGGCGAACGTCGAGGGCGTGGACCCGCTCGAGCTGCTCGAGGTCCAGCTCTGCAACCAGACGGCGCCGTTCATCCTGATCAGCCGCCTGCGCGCGGCCCTGGCGGCGGGCGCGCGGCAGGCGGCGTCGGGGCGGGCCTACGTGGTGAACGTCAGCGCGATGGAGGGGGTCTTCGGGCGCGGGTACAAGGCACCCGGGCACCCGCACACCAACATGGCGAAGGCCGCGCTGAACATGCTGACCCGCACGAGCGGGGAGGAGATGTTCGAGCGCGACCGCATCCTCATGACGGCGGTCGACACCGGCTGGATCACCGACGAGCGGCCGCACCACACCAAGCTGCGGTTGGCGGAGGAGGGCTTCCACGCCCCCCTCGACCTCGTCGACGGCGCCGCCCGGGTCTACGACCCGGTGGTCCGGGGCGAGCAGGGCGAGGACCTCTACGGCTGCTTCCTCAAGGACTTCCAGGTCTCGACCTGGTAGGTCTCCTGGCAGGGTCGCGGCCCGCCCTCACCGCCCGAGCCGCGACCCCGACCGCCCAGGTCGCCCCCACCCTCACCCCGTGAGCCGCGACCCCGGCCGTGCCGGGTCGCCCCCACCCTCACCCCGTGAGCCGCGACCCCGGCCGTCCGCCGAGTCGGTCACGGTCAGGAACGACCACGCGGTCAGGCACCCCGACTCGGTGTGCGGCCGGACGTGACTCGCGCCCACCGCAAGGACCTGTGGACAACTCGGGAGACCCGCCCGCGTCCTGTCGGACCCCGCAGATAGGTTCGGGCACGTGCTCCAGATCCACCGCGCCGAACGCGCAGACGTGCTCGCCGCAGCCCTCGCCGAGGTCGTCGGCGGGCCTGCGGCGGACCCGTTCGTGCCCGTGGTCGTCGCGGTGCCCGAGCGCGGGGTCGAGCGGTGGCTCCAGCAGCGCCTGGCGCTGCGCCTCGGCACCGGTACGGGGTCGGACGGCGTGTGTGCGAACGTCCGCTTCCCCTCCCCCGGCCAGGTCCTCACCGAGGCCGTCAACGCGGCGACCGGCACCGATCCGGACACCGACCCCTGGCATCCCGCCCGCGCGGTCTGGCCGCTGCTGGAGGAGGTCGTCGCCGCTGTCGAGAGCCCCGGGGACATCTTCGCGGCCCTCGCCGCCCACCTCCGCCACAGCGGCAGCACCCGCACCTACGCCGTCGCGCGGCGGCTGTCGGACCTCTTCGCGAGCTACGCCGTGCACCGCCCGGACATGCTCCGCGCCTGGCACGCGGGCGAGCCGGACGACACCCCGGAGGACCTTCGCTGGCAGGTCGAGCTCTGGCGCAGGCTCCGCGCGCGGATCGGCGTCCCCGGCCCGGCCGAGCGGCTGGCGGAGGCGGACCGGGTCCTGCGCGCCGATCCCGGGCGGGCGGACCTGCCCGCGGAGCTGAGCGTCTTCGGCCCCACCCGGCTGGCCGCCGAGCACATCGCGGTGCTCGATGCACTGGCCGAGCACCGGGCCGTCCACCTCTGGCTGCCCCATCCCTCCCCCGTCCTGTGGGCGGCGCTGGAGAGCGGCGGAGCGGCGATCCCGCGCGCCGAGGACCACTCGGCGGACGTGGTGCGCAACCCGCTGCTCCGTTCCCTGGGGCGAGACGTCCGGGAGCTGCAGCTCCGCCTGCCCGCAGGCGCCCGCGGCGTCCACCACGAGGGGGCACCGAGCCCGCCGACCCTGCTCGGCAGGCTCCAGGAGGCCCTCCGCACCGACCGTGCGCCCGGCGGCGACCGACCGCTCCTCGAACCGGGCGACCGGAGCGTGCAGGTCCACGCCTGCCACGGGCCGGACCGGCAGGTGGAGGTGCTGCGCGAGATCGTCCTCGGCCTGCTCGCGCAGGACGCGACCCTCGAGCCGCGGGACGTCATCGTGATGTGCCCGGACATCGAGGCGTTCGCCCCGCTGATCTCCGCGTCGTTCGGGCTGGCCACCGAGGTGGAGGAGGACACCCATCCCGGGCACCGGCTGCGCGTCCGGCTCGCGGACCGGGCGCTCCGCCAGGCGAACCCGCTGCTCGGCACGGTCTCGGCGCTGCTGGAGCTGGCGGACTCGCGGGTCTCGGCGTCGCAGGTGCTGGACCTCGTGGGCTCCCACCCCGTCCGCCGCCGCTTCCGCCTGGACGACGACGCGGTGGACCGGATCGGCGAGCTCGTCGTCCGCTCCGGCGTGCGCTGGGGGCTCGACGGCGAGCACCGCCGCCCCTTCCGGCTCGACGGTTTCCCGCAGAACACCTGGTCGGCGGGGCTGGACCGGATGCTGCTCGGGGTCGCGATGGCCGAGCGGCCGGGGGCACAGGGCTGGCTGGGGACCGCCCTCCCGCTCGACGACGTGGACTCCTCCGACGTGGACCTCGTCGGCTCGCTCGCCGAGATCCTGGACCGGTTGCGCACCGCGCTCGAGGCGCTGGCCGGGCCCCAGCCGCTCACCGTGTGGGTCGCCGCGCTCCTGGAGGGGCTGTC
>NZ_JACBXB010000652.1 GCF_013870575.1 Pseudonocardia pini | reverse complement strand
GAGCGAGGCGAGGTGCTCGCGCAGCATCCGCGGCACCGACGCCGCGTTCTCGGCCATCCCGAGGTTGTGCGCGGCCATCGCCCGCACGTCCCAGCCCGGACAGTCGGTCGGCCGCGCCCAGTCCGCCGCGTCGAGCGAGCGGAGCAGGTCCAGGTAGCGGTCGTACTCGGTCGCGGCCAACCGGGCGGCCGTCTCGTGCTCCAGCGCGGAGCGGCGGGCGGTCGAGCGCGAGCGCGTGGTGGTGGTCATGGGTCCTCCCCTGACGTGACCGTGGCCAGACCGAGGTCGTCGGCCAGCATGTCGACGAGCCGGCCGAGCAGCCGGGTGTAGCGGTCGCCGCCGGGGTCGTTGGACCACTGGGCGGCCACGATCCCCCCGACGACGGCGACGAACAGGTCCACGTCCGCCTCGGTGAGCGCGACGCCCCCCGCCGCGCGGAACCGGCCGACCGTGCGCTCCATGGCCCGCACCGACGGCGCGTAGCTCTCCGGGCTCGGGGTGAAGTCCGGGATCACCCGCTGGTCCATGAGCTGGTGGCGGGGCAGGTCGGCGACCGCGAAGTCCACGTAGAACCGGGCGATCCCGTGCAGGGCCGCGCGGGGGTCCGCGGGCAGCTCCAGGGCGGCGGACCGCTCGTCGAACTCCGACCAGGCCTGGAAGAACATCGCGTCGTAGAGCGCGTGCTTGGAGGCGAAGTGGGTGTAGAGCGACGGCGGACGCATGCCCACCCGCTCGGCGACGGCCCGCAGGGTGAGTCCGCCCAGCCCGTCGCGGTGGGCGACCTCCCACGCCGCGTCGAGGATCTCGCGGCGCACGGCCGCCCGCCGACGGTCCTGCCAAGTCTCGGTCGGACTTCCTAACATGCGTAGGCATCGTGCTCCTGATCAGGACAGATGTCCAGGGTCGCCGCTCGAAGGGAGCAGTGCCCGCACAGGTGGGAGGATCGGGGCGTGAGCGACGAGGAGAGGTCGAAGCCCGGGGTCGCGGAGGGGCACGTCTCCGCGGCCGACCCGATCGCGCGCGGCGAGGCGCCTGCCCGGCTGGTGTTCCGCCGCTCGCCGCTGGCCCTCGCGGCCCTGGCGTTCTTCCTGGTGGCGGCCATCCCGTTCGCGTTCGGCGCGCCCTGGCTGTGGCTGGTCTACCTGGTGCCGGTCGGGCTCGCCTACTGGGTCGTGCGGGTGCGCACCGTGGTCGACGCGGAGTCGGTCACCGCTCGTCGTCTCCTCACGTCGAGGCGCGTACCGTGGTCGGAGATCAGCTCGCTGCGGCTGGGCAAGAAATCCCGGGTCAGCGCGGTGCTGAAGGACGAGTCCGAGCTACCACTCCCGACCGTCCACGTACGCGACCTTCCCGCGCTGGCCGCCGTCTCCGGCGGTCGGTTGCCCGACCCGGCTGGAGAGTAGAGCAATGCCGGCCCTTCGTTCCCGAGTCACCACCCACGGCCGCAACGCCGCCGGTGCCCGTTCCCTGTGGCGCGCCACGGGCATGGGCGACAGCGACTTCGGCAAGCCGATCGTCGCGATCGCCAACTCCTACACCCAGTTCGTGCCGGGCCACGTGCACCTCAAGGACATGGGCGACCTCGTCGCGTCGGCGATCACGGCGGCGGGCGGCGTGGCGCGCGAGTTCAACACCATCGCGGTGGACGACGGCATCGCCATGGGCCACGGCGGCATGCTCTACTCGCTGCCCTCCCGCGAGGTCATCTCCGACGCGGTCGAGTACATGGTCAACGGCCACGCCGCGGACGCCCTGGTCTGCATCTCGAACTGCGACAAGATCACCCCGGGGATGCTGAACGCCGCCATGCGGCTCAACATCCCCACGGTCTTCGTGTCCGGCGGGCCGATGGAGGCCGGCAAGGCCGTCGTCGTCGGCGGGGTGGCGCAAGCGCCCACGGACCTGATCACCGCGATCTCGGCCTCGGCGTCGTCGGAGGTCGACGAGGACGGGCTCTCCATCGTGGAGCGGTCGGCCTGCCCGACCTGCGGCTCCTGCTCCGGCATGTTCACCGCGAACTCCATGAACTGCCTCACCGAGGCCCTCGGGCTCTCGCTGCCGGGCAACGGGTCCACCCTCGCCACGCACGCCGCGCGCCGCGAGCTGTTCCTCGAGGCGGGCCGCACGGTCATGCGGCTGTGCGAGCGCTGGTACGGCGAGGACGACGAGTCCGCCCTGCCGCGGAACATCGCCACCAGGGAGGCGTTCGAGAACGCCATGGCGCTCGACGTCTCGATGGGCGGCTCCACCAACACGGTCCTGCACATCCTCGCGGCGGCACAGGAGGGCGAGATCGACTTCTCGCTCGAGGACATCGACGCGATCTCCCGGCGGGTGCCCTGCCTGGCCAAGGTCTCGCCGAACTCGGACTACCACATGGAAGACGTCCACCGGGCCGGTGGCATCCCCGCGATCCTGGGCGAGCTGTGGCGCGGCGGGCTGCTGAACGAGGGCGTGCACTCGGTGCACTCGCCCACGCTCGCGCAGTGGCTGTCCGAGTGGGACGTCCGGGCGGAGTCGCCGTCGGAGACCGCGGTCGAGCTGTTCCACGCCGCACCCGGCGGGGTCCGGACCACCGAGGCCTTCTCCACGGAGAACCGCTGGTCGTCCTTGGACACCGACGCCGCGGGCGGCTGCATCCGGGACCGCGAGCACGCCTACACCGCGGACGGCGGGCTGGCGGTGCTGCGCGGGAACATGGCCGAGAACGGCGCGGTGATCAAGACCGCGGGCATCCCGGAGGACATCTGGCGGTTCGAGGGCCCGGCGCGGGTCGTCGAGAGCCAGGAGGAGGCCGTGTCGGTCATCCTCACCAAGCAGATCCAGCCCGGCGACGTCCTGGTGGTCCGGTACGAGGGCCCCGCGGGCGGGCCGGGGATGCAGGAGATGCTGCACCCCACGGCGTTCCTCAAGGGCGCGGGACTGGGCGCGAAGTGCGCGCTGGTCACGGACGGCCGGTTCTCCGGCGGGTCGAGCGGCATCTCGGTCGGGCACGTCGCGCCCGAGGCGGCCGCGGGCGGGGCGATCGGGCTGGTCCAGGACGGCGACCGGATCCTGATCGACGTCCGCGAACGCACCCTGAAGATCCTCGTGGCGGACGACGTGCTGGCCGAGCGCCGCGCGAAGATGGACGCCAGCGAGCGCCCGTGGGCCCCGAAGGACCGCGAGCGCGTGGTGTCGAAGGCCCTCCGCGCCTACGCCGCCATGGCGACCTCGGCCGACACCGGCGCCGTCCGCCGCG
>NZ_JACBXB010000651.1 GCF_013870575.1 Pseudonocardia pini | reverse complement strand
CCCGCGAGCCGCGCGGAGTCCGCGGAGGAGCTGGCCGAGGCACTGCGCAGGGCCTCGGCCGAACCCGGTCCGCACCTGGTGGTCGCGCCGGTGCCACCGTTGGTCCCCTGAGACCGACCGCTCGTCCCGCCGCTCGTCGCGACGGGTTCGCAGCTCGGCGGTCGTGCCCCGTTCGCGGGACGGGTGACCCCCGGTCGTGGCCGTAGGCTGGTGCTCGACCACGACGAGTAGAGGACCCGGAAACGGCGACGTGAACGTGCGATCGGCAGAGGACCTGCGCTCCGGCGATCACGCCTGCGCGGTGCCGGTCAGCGACGAGGGCCTCTGGGAGCTCACGGCGCGGTTCCTCGCGAGCGGGCTGGCCCGCAACGAGAAGGTCGTCTACTTCGACGACGGCACGGCCGAGCGCGTGCTGGACCGGCTCACCGAGGACCGGACCCCGGTGGCGAACCCGCTCCGCAGCGGGCAGCTGCAGGTCGTCTCGGCGGACGTGACGCGCGGGGCGTTCCGCTCTCCCGTCGGGGACGTCCGGTCCCTGCTGCACTCCTATGTGGACGGCTCGATCGCCCAGGGCTGGTCGGGGTTTCGGATGACCGGCCAGATGAGCTATGGGGCGTCGACCCCGGCGGGCATCCCGCTCACGGCCTACGACGCGGCGCTCGACGAGGTGGTGGCCGAGCGCAGGCTCACCGCGCTGTGCCTCTACGACCACGCCCACTACACGGACTCGCAGATCGAGCAGATGCGCGGCGTCCACCGGGACGAGCTGACCACCCCGGCCGCCTACGACGACGGGCTGCTGCGCATCACCCAGACCGGCGACACCTCCGTCCGGCTCGCCGGCGAGGCGGACCACAGCAACCGGCCGATGATCCACCGGATCATCGGCGAGACGCTGGACCGCGCGCTGCGCCGCGCGGACGAGGACACCGACATCGAGCTGAACCTGGCGTCGCTGCGGTTCCTCGACGTCGCGGGGGCCGTGGTGCTGGTGCACGCGGCCGAGGAGTTCCCCTCCAGCCACCGGCTGGTGCTCGCCGACGTCCGGCCCGCGGTGCTGCGCGTGCTGGACCGGTGCGGGGCGCCCTTCGCCGCGCAGCTGGTGGTCCGCGAGGCGCGGGTCGCGCCGCCCACCCCGAGCCGGCCGGTCGCCGCCGATCCGGAGTCCACCGCTCGGGAGGCCGGCGCGCGGGACCCCACCGCGCCGGACCCCACCGCGCCGGACCCCACCGCTCCGGACCCCACCGCTCCGGACCCCACCGCTCCGGAGGCCACTGCTGCGGGGTCCCCCGCCGCGGAGGACGAGGTTCGCGAGGGCGTCCCGGCAGAGGTCGCCGTGCCGGAGGTGGACGCGTGAAGGTCGAGTCCCGGGTTCCCGAGACCACCCGGCTGCGCCACGCCGTCCAGTTCCACGACGGGCCCGCCGACCAGCTCGAACGCGCCGTCGCCTTCGCGCGGGACACCGTGCGCCGCGGCGAGCGGCTCGCGCTCGCCGTGCCCGCGGAGATCGAGGAGGCCGTGTTCGCGGCGGTCGGGCACGCGGGTGTCGCCACGTTGGCCTCGCCGCGCGGGTCGAGCGGCGGGTCCGGCCAGACCACCGCGGCGCTGCGTGCCCGGGAGCTGCGTTCGCTGGTGCAGAGCGACGCGGGCGTCACGGTCCTGTCCGCGCACGACCCGGCGCTCGACGGCGTCGACGGCGGCTACTGGACCGAGCTGGACGCGGCGCTGAACGTGGCCCTCGGCGACCTGCCGGTCGACCTGGTCTGCCTGTTCCCGGGCTTCCCGCTGCACCTCGAGGTGCTCGACGGCGCCCGGGTCAACCACCCGTACGAGCTGGTCGACGGCGTGCTGCACGAGAACCCGCAGCACCGGTGCCCGCGCGAGGTGCTGCGCGACCGCGACCCCAGCGCGCCCCTGGTGCTCGGCCCACCGGACCTGACCCACCGCTACAACTCCTGGCAGCTGCACGAGGTCCGCGGCATGGTGGCGCGGCTCGCGCCCGCCCTCGGCTTCGACCCGGTCCGGTCGGAGGACCTGGTGCTCGCGGTGAACGAGGTGGCGACGAACGCCGTCGAGCACGGGTCGCCGCAGGCCGAGATCCAGCTGTGGGCCACCAGCGGCGGGCTGGTCTGCGAGGTGCACGACGTCGGGCACCTCACCGAGCCGCTGCCCGGCATGGTGGCGCCGCACCCGGCGGACCCGAGGGGCCGCGGAGTGTGGATCGCGCGCCAGCTGTGCGACCTGCTGCACGTGTGGCAGGACGGCGCGGGCACCCACGTGCGGCTGCACGCGACCCCCTGACGGTGATCGGGCACAGGGTGGTTTAAGATCGCTACGGATCGTCACCCAAACGGCTGTACCTGCGGCTTGTCATATAGGTACGTGCAGATCGTAACTGTGACGAAACAGCCTCTTGGCAATCGGCGTCGACCGGAGAACACTGTTCGACGGGCCGGGGCCCATGAGGCCGCCCACGGGTCAACAGCAGCGTTCCACCACATTTGGGATCACCATGTCTAACGGTCACCGCCGATCCTTCTCGGAGTGTCCGAGCCACCGCATCGCGGTACTCGGGTCCTTCGGTCTCACCTCCGACGGCACCACCGTGCCGTTGAGTGTGGACTCCCGCCGCGTCGTCGCGTACCTCGCCGTGCACCGACGTCCGCAGTCCCGTGTGGGGCTCGCCGCCGACCTGTGGCCCGGCGTGGCGCCCGAGGCCGCCGCCCGGCTGCTCGCCGAGGCCGTCTCCGGGATCGACGTCCCCGGCCTCCTGGCGGGCGACGCCGCCGACACCTCCGCCCCGCTGGCGCTCGCGGACGAGGTCGAGGTCGACCTGTCCGACGCGATGCTGCTGGTCCGGGCCTTCTCCGGCGGCGGCAGGCTGACCGAGCGCCCCGCCGTGGACCTGCTGTCCGAGGACATCCTGCCCTCGTGGACCTCGCCGTGGATCGCCGTCGAGCGCGAACGCTTCCGCCAGCTCCGGCTCGCCTCCCTCGAGGAGGTCTCCCTCAAGCTCAGCGCCTCCGGCCTCCACACGGACGCCGTCGAGATCGCCGAGATCGCCGTCGCCGCCGCCCCCAGCCGGGAGAGCGCGCGCCGCGCCCTGATCGAGGCCCTGCTCGCGAAGGGGGACGTCGTCGAGGCGGTCGCCCAGTACGACGCGTTCCAGGAGCTGCTCCGCACGTCGGTCGGCCCGCAGAGCGGTGGGCTGGAGGGGCTGTTCCCGCCCGCGGGCTCCTGGCCGATCCG